>JAJRYI010000468.1 GCA_024275815.1 Actinomycetes bacterium
ACGATCGCCTCGTATGTGGCCAGATACCGGATTCCACGTACTTGACCCAGGTTCGGTTGACACCGAGAGGAACCTGGTGCTCGGTCTTGCACGCGACCGTACAGGCGTGACAGCCGATGCAAGCAGTCTGATCGATCACGAATCCGTAGCGCAGATCCTCATCCTCCCAACGCGTAGTGGCGTCACTCTACGCGCTCGAAGGTCCCCGTGACGGCCTGGTACCGAACAACTCGTGACGGGCCACGAAGGTGCGGCACCTGATCAGCTCTGGTCCGTCCACTCCCCGGCGTGGTCGACCAGGTGCATCGAGACCTCGTGGACCCGATCGAAGACCTCACAGAACGAATCCTGACGAAACATGAGATCGACGAGCGATCGCTTGACGACACCCACCACGGAGAGGCGGCGATCTTCCGCCGAAGAGAGCGCACCCATCGACTCGACAGAGCTGACTTCGATCGGCAGGTTGATACCACCGATCCCCGCTAGCTCGGCCGACAACATGATGAGATCCGGTGGCCGCTCGAGCGGTGGCAGAGACCAGTTGAAGAAGAACGTGACGGTGTACGTGTCGTTGTCGTCGTCGGGAACGTCATCGGTCTCGTTGAGGGCATCTTCGAACTGCAACAGCAGGCGGGGCTCGACGTCGACGGCGATGTGGAGGTCGAGAGGGCCCGTGCACGCATCGGCGGGGTGGACGTCGATCTCCCACGACTGGCGCAACGTGTACGTCTCGATGAAGTGCCGTTCATCGTGGACGTGGAACCCGTGTTCGAGCGCGTGATCCTTGAGATAGGTGATCGTGGAAGCCAGATCGACCGGCATCACGCAACCTCTTCGACATGGATCTCGATGCCACCCAGTACGGCGGTCGCATCGATGAGGAGCAGCGGTGCGTCGTCATCCTGCCCATCGGGGTTGGTCCTGTTACCGATGCCACCGAGCATCTCGTTGGAGATCACCTCGACACGCCACGTCGGAGGCACGATCACGTCGATGCCGCCGAACACAGCCCGCAGCACGATCGTTGCACCGTGGGTGATCGTCGCACCGACCAGGTCGAGTTCAACACCGCCGAACAACGCCAGCACACGACCCTCCCTGAGGTTCGACGCCTCGCTCTCGAACGCCTCCCCAGACAGGGCGGCGACGACGGAGAACTCGTTGGTCGTCTCGTCACCGAACACCGGAACGATCCTGCGTGCAACCAGAGCGCTTCCCACCACGGTGGCAACGAGACCGAGCCACGTGATGACGATGTTCCTCAACAACCGCATGAGGTGAACCTAGCGGTCAACGATGACCAATGGCCCGAGTCAGGCGATCGGTGCCGGTGAGTGCACTTCGGCAAGACCGATTCGCTGGGCTGTAGCGACTGCGACGACCACGACGACCACACCGAGCCACTGAACCGGCTCGAGTTGCTGGCCGAGGATCACCGCTGCGGACACCGCGGCGATGGCAGGTTCGGCCGTGGCGACGACACCGACGATCCCCGACGCCACCATCCGCAGCGCCTGGAATCCGATGATGAACGGGAGTGCTGTTCCAAAGACACCGATGATCAGAAGATCACGCCAAGCGGCGACCGGGACATCGGACGGGAACGTCCATGGAGGCAAGACGATGATCCACAGAAGCGATGCGAAGATGAACCCCCACATGGCGATCTGGAGCGGTTTGTAGGACTTACCCAGGTACTCCCCGTAGATCAGATACGTCGCGAACAGGACGGCCGATACAAGGCCTGCAGCGACCCCCAACACGTCCGAAGCCTCCAGAGCCCACGCCTTCGTCACCATGCCGACACCGGTCACCGCACCGACTGCCGCCACCCAGACGAACGGGCTCACGGGATGACCGCGCACGACCCGCATCCAGATGAGCACCATGATCGGTGCAAGGAACTGAATCGTGGCGCCCGGCCCGACACCGAGAAGATCGAGAGCCCAGTAGAACGTGACGTTAACGAGAGCGAGGTTCACCCCGAGCAACATGAACTTCCACAGCTGCGGTGGCACCTTGAACGTGCCACGCGCCAGGGCGTACGGCACCAGGACGACGACGGTGACCACGGCGCGGATCTGAGATACGTACACCGGGGGAACAACGTCGAACACACCTCCGGCCATGGCGCCGGTGACTCCCCACAGTGTCGCGGTGAGGAGCGCAAGCAGAGCGCCTCGTGTTGCACGTGATCCGATCATCGTCGGACTCTACGACTCACCGGGAACCCAGGAATTCGATCCGGTGGGGAACTGTCCGTCGATGACGACCTTCTCGAACCCTGTGACTCACATCGAGTGCAACCGATAGGGGACCCACGGGGTTCTCTAGTGTGTGACCACCATGACCCTTCCCGACCATGCCGAGATACCCAGGATGCTCGTCGACGACCTCGACGAAGGCTTCTCTCACATGGTGCATGTGTTCCAACCCGGCATCTACTCGGGTGCGTTCCGACTGATACGCCACCCCCAGGATGCCCAAGAGGTCGCGCAGGACACCTTCGTGCGTGCATACCTCGCGCTCGAACGATACGACTCGGAACGTATCGCCTCCCTCCAGGTACGACCGTGGCTGTGGACGATCGCCCTCAACCTCTGCCGGAACCGAGCCACGAGAGCCAAGCCGACCACCCCCCTCCCATCGGAGGACTTCGTCGCAACGACGGACGAGGAACCCTTCGACGATGAAGAATGGAACGCCCGGTTCGCACTCCTGCCCGGACCGCAACGCACGGCCGTCGTTCTGCGACACATCGTCGACCTTCCGATCAGCGAGATCGTCGCCATCACACAGCGGCCTGAGGGCACCGTAAAGACCGACATCTCGAGAGGCCTGGCACGACTCCGAAAGATCCTCGAGGCGGAGGAGACCACATGAAGAACATCGAAGCAACGGTGCGGTCGCTTCGGACCGAACCACCACACGGCCTCGAGATGAGGACCCTGATCGGTGCCGGTGCGGCCGACCAGGTCACGACGATCGACAGCCCGTTCGGGCCGGTATGGGTGGGGTGGAGCATCCGCGGCGTGACGGGGCTGACCCCACGTTTCGCGTGCGAGACGGTCGATGACTTCCTGGAGATCCACCGCCGAAACGCGTACCCGGCGGACACGATCCCCCGTGATCTCGAAGATCGCATCGAAGATGCGCTGGTACGCGGAGCAACGATGGACGTTCCCGTCGATCTGCGTGGAATCGCCGAGTTCCAACGCTCGGTGCTCTCGATGTGCGCCACAATTCCGCCGGGGACCGTGCGGTCGTACGGGTGGATCGCGGAGAGACTCGAGAGCCCCGGTGCCGTGCGGGCCGTTGGCACCGCTCTCGGACGCAACCCGATCCCCCTCATCATCCCGTGCCACCGTGTGGTGCGCTCCGACGGCTCCGTCGGCAACTACGCCTTCGGCCCCGAGATGAAGCGGGAGCTTCTGATCCGCGAGGGCGCGATCCTGGTGTAGACAGCTCACAGATCACAGCCAACAGCCAGAAACGCGCACCACTTCTCGGGGTAAAGGTTCTGACGGTGAACGGTAAACGGTGAACGCCTCCAGCTCACAGCTCACAGCTCACAGCGAAGCGACCACCAAGTAGCCACATGCCACGTACCAGGTACCCTTCCTCCTATGGACATCATCGAGACCATTCGCGCATCGGTCATCGGTACAGAACACGTCGTCCCCGGACC
>JAJRYI010000052.1 GCA_024275815.1 Actinomycetes bacterium
CCAGGTCGGCCCGCCGTGAGCGATCTGTTCCTCGAGGTACTCGTTGAAGCCGTCCCGTGCCGCCTGTGCCATGTGGTCCATCGACCCCGATTCGTCGAGGATGAAGGTGATGAGTGCCGAATCCTGCTGCATGTTTCCTCCGTCGCTGCTGTTACCTAGAGTATACTACTCTACGAAGAATAACACCACAAGGAGTAATTCCGTGGTATGTTGCTCGCATGTCACCCGAGCTATCGAGCAACGACCCGGCCTTCCTCGCCGCCTACGGTGAGGCCATCTCGGAGCTGCGGAGCGAGAAGCGCCTCGACCGCAAGGATCTCGCTGAGGCCGCGGGCATCTCCTACTCGTACCTCTCGGCGATCGAATCCGGCCAGAAGCTCCCATCGGCCTCCGTCCAGGAGATGCTCGCCGAGGCTCTCGACACGACGCCTCGTGTGCTCCTGGCTCGGGCGAACGACGTGATGGTGACCCCGAGTGAGTCTCTCGAGATGGTCCAACAACCTGCACCGGCACCCGACCCCGGCTTGGTGGTTGCAGCACGATCCGCCGCCGCCTCTTCACGGTCGCTGTCGGACCCCGATGCGTGGATCTCGCCGTCGGGTGCCCTCGCTGAGCTCCAGGCCCTGCTTCCCCATCTCTCACCCGAGGATGCGGCGATGGTCGTTGCCCTGGCGAGACGCCTCGGCGAGGCTGCGCCCGATCAGCGATCCTGGCCGCGGGCACGCACCTACCGGGGTGCACGGGGGAGGGAGAGCCGCACCGAGGCGTACCTGCGTTTCTGGACGATGTACCTCGACGCCCTCGACCGCCACGGCCTCGACTGGACACGGGCAAGGCGCCCCGAACCCCGGAGCTACTTCACGACACCGTCACCGATCAGTGGCACGTCGCTGTCGGCGTCGTTCGCCCGCAACCGGCTCCTGCGTCATGAGCTGTACATCAACCGGGGGAGCCGGACCTCCAACATCGAGCTGCTCCGTGAGCTCGAATCCAGACGCGACGGGCTCGAAGCTGCCTACGGACATCACCTCGAGTTCGAGGACCCGGGTCGTGAGCGCAGAGCGGTCCGCATCGCCGAGTACCGCGACGGCCACATCTCACGCACCGACGAGTTCGGCGACTACGTTGAGTGGTTCATCGACCGTGGCATCTGCATGCGCAGAGCCCTCGAGGTGTACCTCGAGGGGGCTTCGTGACGCGTCCTGCACTTGACCGTGAGGTGACGTGGCCGTCACCCCACAACCCTGGCGAGTCACCTGCGGCCCGATCCGCTCGAGATGCCGTTCGGTCGTGATCTGGCTCACAAGTGTCGAATCGGGCCGGCCATGTCGAGCCGGAGATGCTCGAGGAGCGTTGCCTCTCCGAACGGCGTGAGCGCCGCTGTGCGATCCAACAGCCGGCGAGATTCGATGAATCCACCGAGCACGTCGAGCGGTCGGGCGACGCTCCGCCACGCCTGCTTCACTGCCCAGATATCGGGTGGTTCGCCCTCGGTGCGCCAGCCGAACTCGATGAGGAGTACGAGCGCTTCGTCGGCCAAGGCGTCTTCATCCGTCTCGCCGTCGAGTATGAGTAGCGTGAATACCTCGACGACCGCTGTGGTCCATCCGTGCGAGGTGAGTGACGTCGCAACCGAACGCCAGGCGAACTCGGGATCGTCGATCATCCGGCGTCCCTTGTCGGTCATCTTGACCGAACCCGTGCGATGGCGGATCGCCTTCGTGTCGAGCAGGAGCTCATGGAGGGACATGAGCTCACGCGAGTCTGACTCCTTCTGCGGTGCATCCTCGATCCAGCCTTTGTCCCACCCGAACCGCTCGGCGCCGGAACGGACCATTGCGGTGGGGAGATAGTCGGCCTGGGTCAAGCGAATCCCGGCTTCGACCTGCTCGAGGAACCATGTGATCGGCTCCATGTGCGTATCGAGATCGGGTGGAGGCGGGGTTCGATGGAGCAGGCGGTTCGCGTGGCGTGCGGCGAGCGTGTGCAGATCCGGTACCCGGCCCTCGTAGGTGCGAAGCCGGCTGTAGATGCGTTCGGTCATGATCGTCGAGCGCCACGACTGGCCGGGGAGCTGCGGGTGCGGGCCGTCGAGCACCTCTGTCGTGATCACCTTCGCCTTCGTCTTCCACCCCCGGGCACCGGGCATCATCACTCCGTCACGGATGGCCCGTTCGAGTGCCGCCTCGACACTCATGTATGCCCCATTCTCTTCGGGGGACATCATGTCGCCTCATGTGAAGTCCTCGAGATCGGGCGGGTCGATACCGGCAGCGGAGTACGCCTTCTGGAACGCTGCGAGGCCTACGTCGTAGCTCCGGCTGTAGGCGTCGACGATCTCGGACGTCTGGGAGGATCGCAGCACCGACGCGTACGAGTCGAGTCCGAGTGCCTCGAAGAGGGCAGCGCCCGCGGTGAGGACGTCCCTGCGCTCCTGGTCGGACATCATCCACTTGACCGACACGTCGTACCAGGCGAATCGCAGGACTCTAGACAGGCCGATTGCCTCGACATCGGACTCTCCCGCGATCCAGTCGTACACGGCCCGTGCATCTTCGGCGCCCTGCGGGTCGCTCCGAGATATCTCGGCCAACGCCGCTTCGACTCTCTTGTGAACCATGGTGCAACGCCACCGCAATCTCTGCGTGTGGGCGATTGATCCGGGAGCCCAAGGAGTTCACGAGGATCTCCGAGCGAGTTGTATAGCCCAACAACACAATATCATCACGTAAGTTGTGTTATTTGGGGATGCAAGATACCCTTTGCATATGCGATCACAGACTGCGAAGTCCATCATCGAACACGAACGATCCGCCGGTGACGAGATGCTCACCACGGGGGAAGCAGCTCGTGTGCTCAACTGCTCGCGACAGCACATCGTCGATCTCTGCAATCAGGGAGACCTCCCGTTCGAAACCGTCGGGTCTCACCGCCGTGTTCGGCGCGGAGACGTCGAGGCGATTCGGGATCGAACGCTGCGACTGACCCGGGACCAACGTAGGAGCCTGTGGTTGGCGTTCGCCGTTGCAGGACGCATTGCACAGACCCCCGAGGATGCCCTCGCGCTGGCTCGATCGAATCTCGAGACGATGAGACGGACCACGAGAGGACACGCGTCGGTGTGGCTTGATGAGTGGGAGAGGTTGCTCGACGGGCCGATCGAAGACCTCCTCGATACGATGACGTCGCGATCGCCCCGCAGCCGCGACCTCAGGCAGAACGCGCCGTTCGCCGGTGTGCTCACCGACGAGGAGAGGGAGAGCGTTCTCGCGGCTTGGTGGAGGCATGAAGTCGGCAGGGGTGCTCCGTGAACAGACGCCAGCTCGCTCATGTACTTCGTGCGGCGGCCGACGTGGGCGACGACCCGCAGATCCTCGTGGTTGCCAGTCATGCCATCCTTGCAAGCTACCGGGCCTCGACGTTGCCCCCAGGTGTGACAATGTCGGTCGAGGCCGACATCGCGTTCTTCGACGATCCGGACGATTCGAAGTCGGATCTCGTGGACGGAGCGATCGGTGAGGACTCGATGTTCCACCAGACCTTCGGGTACTACGGGCAGGGTGTAAGCACGTCGACGGCGACCCTTCCCCGCGGATGGGAGGACCGGCTCGTGCCCTTCGTTCCCGAGGACAGCCACCCTGCGCAGGCTCCCTGCCTCGACCCGTCCGATCTCGTTGTCGCGAAGCTGGTTGCCGGAAGACGGAAGGACTTCGCCTACGCGTCGGACCTGCTTGCCGGCGGCCTCGTCGATGTTGCCGTACTTCGGGACCGCGTCGAGATGCTGCAGGTCGTCGGGGCAGTGAAGCGACGAGTTGCGGGGGACCTGGAGCGGCTCGCGGCGAGACACGCGCCCTGATGCCCGCGATGGTGTCGAGCCGTTGACGACACAGCAACGAAGGCACGACACGTGACTCGTGCCACGCACAACCCGTCCCCTTTTTGTCGACGGCGCGCATCGTTGAATCGGGGAACGATCACCGGTGTGCTCCCGGACCCGGCTCCGTGAGCGGGGCGACTCCCTGTCACCGGTATCGTCGCGTGGTTGCGGAAGGACACCATGGCGAAACCGCTCACCAACGTCGGCTCACGCCCCGCGGCGTACGGGCCGGCCGAGTACGGCATCACAGTCACGCTGGCCCTCATCTGGGGCTCGGCGTTCCTGTGGATCGCGCTCGGCGTCGACTACCTGTCCCCGGGTGTCGTTGCGTTCTTGCGGTTGGCCCTCGGTGCGGCAGCGCTCGCCGTGTTCCCGAGAGCCCGCCGGGCGATCGCTCGCGGTGACTGGGCACGCATCGTCGTCGTTGCCGCCATCGGGAACGCCGCACCTGCCTTGCTCTTCGCCGTAGCCGAGACCGAACTCTCGTCGGCCGTAGCCGGCATGATCACCGGCTGCACCCCCGTCCTTGCCCTGGTCGTGTCGTCCATCATGCTCGGGAGGCTCCCAGGGCGGGCACAGGCGATCGGGATCACGGTCGGGTTCGTCGGAATCATGCTCATGGCCCTCCCTTCGCTGTCGGGGGCCGAAGCGGCGCCGCTCGGTGTCGTCCTCGTGCTGATCGCAACCACCGGGTACGCCATCAACTCGAACCTGCTCGTCCCCCTCCAGCAGGAGTACGGCGGCATGGCGGTCACCCTCTGGTCGCTCGTCGTGTCCAGTACGATGATGGCCCCGCTCGCCCTCGCCGGAGTCGGGACGTCACAGTTCGCTGTGAGCGCCATCGTTGCGGTGATCATCCTCGGAGTGATCGGAACCGGGTTCGCACGAGCCCTCGCAACGACCCTCGCCGGCCGGGTCGGCGGCCCGAGGATGACCACCACCACGTACCTCATCCCGATCGTCGCGATCACCCTCGGTGTCGTGTTTCGCAGCGAGACCGTCCAGCCGATCGCCATCGTCGGCGTAGCCCTCGTGCTCGCCGGTGCGTACGGGGCAACGAGGGCCGTCTCAACTCCATAGAGGACATGGGAAGCCCCTGCCGCAGATGCCGGCGGTGCCAACAGCTTGAGTCGAGGCTGAAGTGTGCCGATAGAGACGTGCTGGCACGAAGAGGGAGGAGTGACGTGACTCGACGTCGAAGGACACGAGGCGCACGTTCGCGCGAGGATTCCGACGCCGCCCCGGTAGCCGTGTTCGACGGAACACTCCGCCATCTGTACGAGAC
>JAJRYI010000469.1 GCA_024275815.1 Actinomycetes bacterium
GCAGTCCTCGGGCACCGTTCTCGGTTCCCTCGTGATCCCGTCGATCGGTGTCGATGAGATCGTTCGTGACGGTGTGGCGATGTCGGTGATCGACCTCGGCCCTGCCCACTGGGCAGGCACGGCGCTCCCCGGGCAGGCGGGAAACGTCGTCCTTGCAGGGCATCGCACGACGAAGACCCGTCCCTTCTACGACCTCGACCGTCTCGACCCGGGCGATCTCATCTACATGAGCGACGGCGCCGGCTTCGAGGTGATGTACGCGGTGTCCGGGACGATGATCGTCGAGCCGAACGACCTGTGGATCACCTACGACACGCCGGACCCGACACTGACCATGTTCGCGTGCCACCCGAAGGGGTCGGAGCGGTACCGCATCGTGGTGCAGGCCGACCTCGTCGGCCGCCGCCGCATCACCTGAGTGTGTGAGGCCAACGCGACGGTGGGGGTAACCTGACTCGGATGGAAGATGACGTAGCGATCGAGACGACCTCGGGAGAGTTCGCCGATGTGCCAGAGGGTCTCGAGCCGCCCGACTCGTCACCGAAGTGGCCGTGGATCGTCGCCTCCATCCTCATCCTCCTCGGGATAGCCATAGCCGTTGCCTGGCCGATCGAGGTGCCCTACTACACGCTGAGCCCGGGCCCGGTATACGACACCTCCGACTTCGTCCATGTCAAAGACGGTGTCGTCAGCGAAGACGGCGAGCTGCTCTTCCTGACGGTCTCGCTGCTCGAGGCGAACGTCTTCGAGTACACAGCCGGCCTGCTCAACCCCAAGGTCGAGGTGCGTGAACGCGAGCGTATCCGGCCCATCGGGGTCTCCCAGGAGCAGCTCAAGCGTGAGGGGCTCGCTGCGATGCAGCAGTCCAAGACCGATGCGATCTACGTTGCATTGACGAGCCTCGGTTACGAGGTGACGCTCATCGGGACAGGGGCTCTCGTGATCGACACCGTGCCCGATTCGGGTGCCGACGGTGTGCTGTTCCCCAACGACGTGATCGTCGAGATGGATGGCAAGGTCGTTGCGTTCCGTGACGACATCATCAAGGACCTCGAGGACGCCGAGATCGGTGACCTGATCGACTTCCTCATCAAGCGCCCAATCGAGGGCGAGGTCGACGCCTTCAACACCATGTACGTCGAGGTCGTCCTCGGACCCCACGTCGATGACCCGACGAAGCCGATGATCGGTGTGCTCCTCGACAACAACGAGCCCATCATCGAGTTCCCCGTCGAGGTGATCATCGACTCACAGAACATCGGTGGCCCGTCGGCAGGGATGATGTTCACGCTCCAGATCATCGATCAGCTCACCGAGGGGGAGTTGACCAACGGTGAGCGTATTGCAGGAACCGGCACGATCTCTCGGGACGCATCTGTGGGGGCGATCGGTGGGATCACCCAGAAGGTGTACGGCGCGATCGATGCCGGGGCCAAAGCCGTGCTCGTTCCTGCCAAGAACTACGACGATGCGGTGCTTGCAGCCAAGGACGACATCGTGGTCGTGCGTATCGAGACGATCGACGACGCACTGGCGTACCTCGAGACGCTCTGACAATCCGCGACCGGAGCGGTCTACCCCGTTACGCTCCCGCACATGGCCGAGGAAGTGACTTCAGGCGAGGTTCGAACTCGCCGGTTCGACATCGTGCGAAAGGGCTACGACCGCTCCCAGGTCGATGAGTTCCTCGCATCGGTAGCTCGCCGCATCGACCAGCTCGAAGAGTCGATCGGCGCCGCCGACAGTGCAGCGATCGCCCTCGGGCTCGACGACGCTGAGGCCCTTGCCCGTGAGCTCAACACCATCGGCGGCGAGGTCGGAGCGATCCTCGAAGCTGCACGGGCCGCCGCTGAAGGGATGCGGTCCCGGGCAGCAGCCGACGCCCGAGAGCTGGAGGTCACCTCGAAAGAGGCCTCGTCGACGATGCTGTCGGAGGCGACCGAACAGTCGCACTCGATGCGTGCCGCAGCCTGGAACGAAGGCTCATCGATGCTCCAGTCGGCCCTTGCCCAGGCAAAGGCGCTGGTGGACGACGCCAAGGAGGAGGCACTCTTGATCCGTGCCGAGGCCGAACGCGAGGCCATCCGTCACGTCGGTGATGCCAAACGTGACCGTGATGCCCTGATCGGTGAGGCCCGCCTCGAAGCAGATCAGATCATCGAGACCGCCCGGGCAGAGAGCGACAGCGTTCTCGCTGCTGCGAACCAGGCGGCCGAACTCGCCCAGGAGCGTGCCCGCGCGCTCGAGGAGCGGCGCAGTGAGCTTCTCGGGGAGCTCGAGGCAGCTCGGGCATCCATCGGCCATCTCGAGACTGAGATCGAATCGAAGCGTCAGGAGCTCGAGGAACCCGAGGTTCCCGACGTTGTCGAACCGGTCGCAGACGATGGCAGGACGCATCACTCACCCGACGGTGGCTCTGTCAAGATCGTGGCAGCGAGCAAGGTCGTTCCGCTCAACCCTGTCGATGCGGACTCGTTCGTTGCAGAGGTCGAGGCACTGCACCGGCGTGACCTAGAGCCGGTGGTCGACGAGTCGGGTATCGAACAGGTCGAGACGGTCACGATCATCTCACCGACACCCGTGCCAACGGGTCGCCCGCCAGACGAGCGGCCCCAGCCCGAACCCGAACTGCACGTCGTTCCCGCACCGGAGCCGGAACCTGTTCCCGAACCGGTACCTGTTCTCGCACCGGAACCTGCACC
>JAJRYI010000470.1 GCA_024275815.1 Actinomycetes bacterium
GACCGAGGGATCCGGGATCGGGACGGCAGACAACAACGCGTGTGTGTAGGGATGCATCGGCTGGTCGTAGAGGGAGTCCCGGTCGGCCATCTCAACCATGCGCCCAAGGTACATCACGGCGACACGATCAGAGATGTGCCGCACGACGGACAGGTCGTGGGCGATGAACAGGTAGGTGAGGTTGTACTCGTCCTGGAGGTCATCGAGCAGGTTGAGGACCTGGGCCTGGATCGACACGTCGAGTGCCGAGACGGGTTCGTCCAAGACGATGAACGATGGGTTGAGCGCAAGCGCCCGAGCGATCCCGATCCGCTGACGCTGACCACCCGAGAACTCATGGGGGTAGCGGTTGGCGTGCTCGGGTTGGAGTCCGACGACCTTCAGGAGATCCTTCACCTTCTCGATGCGACCCGCCCTATCGCCTTCTCCGTGCACGGTGAGCGGTTCGGCGATGATCGACGCAACGGTCATCCTCGGGTTGAGGGAGGCGTACGGGTCCTGGAAGACGATCTGGATGTCCTCGCGGGCTGCCCGCAGCTCATCCTTGCCCGCAGTTGCGAGGTTGACGATCGACCCGGTCGTGTCAGAGCGGAACCAGACGTCTCCCGAGGTGGGCTCGAGGAGGCGCATGACCGAGCGTGCCGTGGTCGACTTGCCACAGCCCGACTCCCCCACGAGACCCATGGTCTCGCCCTTCTTGATCTCGAAGGAGATGTCCGAGACGGCCTTGACCGCACCGACCTGCTTCTTGAAGAACACACCTTTGGTTATGGGGAACTCCTTCACGAGGTGGTTCACCCGCATGATGACGTCCTCGGGGAGATCCCCGGCATCAGCAGCGGTGTCGTGGAGTGTCGTGTCCATCGTCTCGCTCACGACGCAACTTCCTTCGTGTGGTCCACGTCGACGTCGAGGGTCTTGAGGTCGAGCTCCTCGGCCCGGTGGCAGGCAACCGACTGGTCACCCTCACCGATCGGCCGAATCGCAGGGAGCACCCTCCCGCAGATGTCGATGGCGAACTCGCACCGCGGCCGGAACCGGCACCCAACGGGAAGATCGATCACCGACGGTGGGGCACCCGCGATCGAGTGGAGGCGTGCCCTGTGCTTGCCATCGAGTCGGGTCATCGAACCCAGCAGACCCCAGGTGTAAGGGTGCTGCGGGTTGTGGAAGATGTCCTCGACCGATCCTTCCTCGACGATGCCTCCGGCGTACATGACCTGGATCGTGTCGCAGAAGCCTGCAACGACACCCAGATCGTGGGTGATCAGCAACACGGCGGTGCCACGATCCTCCGCGAGTTTCAACATGAGATCCATGATCTGGGCCTGTGTCGTCACGTCGAGCGCGGTGGTCGGTTCGTCGGCGATGAGGAGATCGGGGTTGCACGACAGGCCCATGGCGATCATCACGCGTTGGCGCATACCACCGGAGAACTGGTGCGGGTAGTCCTCGAGACGGGCAGGGGCGTTCGGGATCTGAACGTCCTCGAGCGCCTTGATGGCGATACCGCGCGCATCTTTCTTCGAGACATGCTGATGGAGCATGATGGTCTCGACGAGCTGGTCGCCGATCGTGTACACGGGGTTGAGTGCCGTCATCGGGTCCTGGAAGATCATCGCGATCTTGCCCCCACGAATCGCCTGCATCTCATCTTCACCGAGTTCGAGGAGGTTCTCACCCTTGAACTCGATCGTCCCGGTCACGATCTCTCCGGCCGGGGGCTCGATCAGGCGCATGATGGACATCGCTGTCACCGACTTGCCCGAACCGGACTCGCCCACGACACCGCGGCGCTCCCCCGGCTCGAGGTCGAACGAGATTCCGTCCACTGCCCGCACGACACCCTCCTCCGTCGAGAAGTAGGTGCGGAGATCCTCGATCTTGAGAAGCTTCTCGGTCATATCGGCTCCTACTTCCGCTCGATCGTCTGTGTGGGATCGAGAGCGTCACGGAGTCCATCACCGAGGAAGTTGATGGCGAGCACCGTGCTCACGAGAGCGAAGCCGGAGAAGATCATCTCCCACCAGAACCCGCGCACCGCCATCCGCCCACCCTGGGCAACCATGGCACCCCATGTTGGTGTTGGTGGGCGCACGCCGAACCCGAGGAACGACAGTGCAGCTTCGATGATGATCGCCGCGCCGATGATCAGGGTCGTCTGGACGATGATCGGACTCATCGCGTTCGGGAGGATGTGGCGGAACACGATCCGACGGTCGCCGGCGCCGGCCGCTCTCGCCGCCTCGACGAACTCCTTCTCACGGAGGGAGAGGAACTCTGCACGCACGATGCGCGCAAGACCTCCCCATGCAAGGAACCCGATGAGGAGTGCGATCCCGAGCGGTCCGGCCTTGAGCCACGACGGTAGGAAGTCGATCTCGGGCAGGATCCGGCCAACGACGATCGCCACCGGCAATAGAGGGAGGCCGAGGACGAGATCGGTGAACCGCATCAAAGACTGATCGACGCCACCTGGATAGAACCCGGCAAGAGAACCGATCAGAGTCCCCAACAACGCCACGATCAGGCCGACGACCACGCCTACGATCAACGATGCCCGACCTCCGAAGATCACACGAGAGAACACGGATCGACCGAGGTCGTCCGAGCCGAAGATCAACGCCGTGCTGGAGGCCTGAATCGCGACCTTCTCGCCGTCGACGATCTCCGTGTAGAACACGGTTCCGTCAGATCCCCGCGGCGGGATGTTGCGCAGGATCCTTCCATCACCATCGACGAGACTCTTCGCCGCGTCGTCGATCCAGCCCGCACTCTGCATGGCCGGGGCGACGGTGACGAGGATGATGAGAAAGCCGAGGAACACCGCAGCGACCATGGCGAGACGATGTCGCCGCAGACGGGTCGAGAACAGATCCCACTGCGTGATCGGTTCGATCGCCATGCCCTCGGCTTCGGCGAGGTCTACCGCCGAGATCGAAGAGTCCTTACCCGGTTCAGTCATAGCGCACCCGTGGATCCATGACACCGTACAAGATGTCCGCTACGAGGTTCATCACGACGATGCCGATCCCGATGACCATGACGATCGCCATCACGACCGGGTAGTCGACCGTTCCAATGGCCGTGATGTAGAGGCGCCCGACACCGGGCCACCCGAAGATGGATTCGGTGATGATGGCACCACCGATCATGAACGCTACGTCGAGCGACACGAGCGTGACGATCGGGATCATGGCGTTGCGAAGTGCGTGCTTGATGACCACTTTCCGCCTTGGAAGACCCTTGGCCTTCGCCGTACGGAGATAGTCCGAGTGCAGTACCTCGAGCATCGATGCTCTCTGGAATCGGGCGTAGCCTGCAAGCGAGATGAGTGCGATGGAGATTGCAGGCAGGGTGAGGTGCTGGGCCGTGTCTGCGATCTTGCCGACGATCGACATGTCCGGGTATCCGGGGCTGTTCATCCCAGCGACGTAGAAGAGCTTGACCCCGGTCCACCTCTCGAGATACAAGGCCATGACGATCTGCAGTCCGACCCCGATGATGAAGATAGGCGTCGAAAAGGCAAGGAACGCGCCGATCGTGCCGAGCTGGTCGAAGAACGAGTACTGGCGGATCGCCTGGTAGATCCCGAGCGGGATCCCGATGATCAAAGCGATCGCCAGAGCCGTGAAGCCGAGCCGGAACGTCGCGCCGGTTCTCGAGAACACGAGGTCCCACACGTCACCGGCGCCCTGGAACGAGATCCCCCAGTTGAATCGGATCGTGACGTTACGCAGTGCAAGGTACAGGGCGACCGACCAGATGCCGAGCAGGTAGGTACCCGTCCACTGGGAACGGACGAACTTCACGATGAGGAACGTGGCGACAGCCGCACCGACGATCGCGATGATCGGGATCGCGTTGTGGACGGCGAACTCCTGGACACTCACGTAGTTCTTCAGCCACGTCGTGTACTGCTTCCACACCGGCTGGTCGAGACCCCACTGCTCGGTCAGTTGCTGGATGAACGGCTGCATCCTGGGGTTGAGCTTCAAGCGGTCCAACGGCCCACCACCCGACGCCTGAAGCAGCGTAAAGACGATCACGCTGAGGGCAAGCAGCGTGACCAATCCATAGACCAACCGACGGGTGATGTATGCGAGCAAGTGTGTCTCCGGCTCGTGGGCGCCTGCAACTATACCCTGTGGCCGACACTCAGCGCAGGCACCAAAGGAGGGGTTCCGACGGCAGAATCGGTCAGCTCACAGCTCAGCGACTGGCAACTCACAGCTCACAGCCAACAGCTCAGCAGCTCAGCAGCTCACAAAGAGAGAGGGAGCCCCGAAGGGCTCCCTCTCTTCGTTTGTCACATCGAGTGTGAACCAGGGACGGACTAGATGTCTGTCCGGTACCAGAACTCGACGTTCCAGGTGTGGCCGGCCTGAGTTGGGTTGTGCTTGAAGCCACCCACCTCGTCATCCCACACTGCAGCAGTCACGAGACGGGCGTAGAGCGGGATGATGACCAGGTTGTCGGCGATGATGTTCTCGCCCTCGTTGATGAGAGCCAGGAGCTCTCCCTCATCGACGGTCGCGTTCATCTCGTCGCGTACCTCTGCGAAACGTGCAGACGCCTCATCGGAGTACGCACCTTCAGCCTCAACACCCCAGCGGTAGTAGTTGCCGCCGTCTGGTGGTGGTGCCTCCGGATCCCAGATATCGAAGATACCCACGAGACCGGACAGGCCAGGCGAACCGACCCATGCCCACTCGCCAAGGTCCCACTGACCGTTGTCGAGCGTCTCACCGAAGAACAGCGAGCTGTCCTGCAGTTCGTTGGTGTACGGGATGCCAGATGCTTCGAACATGCCGACGAAGAGCTCAGACATCTTCACACGGGCGTCGTTGTTCGACGTCGTCGAGAAGGTGACAGAGCACTCCTTGCCGGTCGCTTCCACAGCCTTGGCGTAGGACTCAGCAGCAGCACCGTTGTCGACGCTGTACTGGGCCCATGCCTCCTGAGAGAGCGTCGGAGAGAACGCGTCCACGAAGGACTCGAGCGGCTCGACCTGACCGGCGAGAATCTCATCCGTCAGGACCCTCTTGTCGACCGTTTGGGCGACCGCCAGGCGCATGTTGTAGTCCTCGTTACAGCTGTTCGCGTTCATCTCGAAACGAGCGTCGCTGAACTGGAAGTTCAGATGCTCCCACACAGGACCGGACAGAACCTCGACACGTGCACCGTCAGGCTCGAGAGCCTGCAGTGTCTCGATGACCTCTGTGTTCGGATCCGGCTGGATGACGTCGACCTCACGAGCCTTGAAGGCTGTGATGAGCGACTCGCTCTCCGGGATGAACTTGAAGGTGATTGAGTCGAGATACGGAAGCTGCTGACCCGTCTCGGGGTCTGTCTTCCAGTAGTTGTCGTTTCGTACGACGGTGACCGACTCACCCTTGGCCCACGACTCGAACTTGAACGGGCCGTTGGATACCCAACGTGTCTCGTTCCAGTCCGCTTCGAAGGCAGTGCCCTCGATCGCGTGCTTCGGGAGGATCTCACCGAACAAGAGCTCGTAGAGGACCGTCGGCTGCGCCAGCGTGTACTCGAACGTCTTGGGACCGGCGACCGAGTCGATGATGTCCTCGTAGGTGCTCTTACCGATCGGAAGATCCGGGTCCATGATGGTGTCCAGCGTGAACTGGAAGTCGTCACCACTGATCGGAGTGCCGTCTTCCCAGACAGCCTCGTCACGGATGGTGTACTTCACCGTCATGGTGCCGTCGTCGTTGACCACGACCCCACCGTTTGCAACGGTCGGGAGCTCGGTCACGAGTTCCGGCAGCAGCTCGAGCGTGTATCCGTCGATCTCATAGACACCCGCCGCGTACGTCTGGCCGATGATGCCAACGATGAAGTTGTCACCGCCGGGAACGAAGCCGTTGAGCGTCGGGGGCTCCTGTGCGTCTCCGACGATCGCCTCGCCACCGTACGGCCTCTGGAGCGGGGCTTCGGTGGTAGTCGTCGTCTCAGGTGCCTTTGTCGTCGTCGTCGTTTCCTCTGCCGGTGCGGCAGTGGTGGTAGTGGTGGTCTCTTCAGTGCCACCGGCGTCATCATTAGCTGATGAACACGCGGCCGCCACGAGGGCGAAAGCAATGAGGAGCACCATGAATGTCACCTTGCGGCTACGCCACAATGTATTCAAAGTTGCCTCCTTAGTTAGCGCTGAGGTACGCGCATCGCCCCTGGCCGGTGAAGGTCAGGACGCAAGCAACCAGGTCAATGTGAACGTGGTCACGGCGAACAGAACCGCAAGGACCACCGTGAGGCGATCCAGGTTGCGCTCGACAACCGTCGAGCCACCAACGTTTCCACTACTCATCCCTCCGCCGAACATGTCACCCATGCCTCCTCCCTTGCCCGCGTGCAGCAGGATCAGGAAGATCAACGACAGCGAAACGAGGAGATGGAGAACTGCAACGATTCCATCTAGCAATGTACGAACCCTTTCTCGCACTTGAACCCGCGTATGACACGGACTCAACCACCGGGAAGTATGGCGACTGGGGAGCGCTACTGCAACTACATCAGAGGAAGTC
>JAJRYI010000471.1 GCA_024275815.1 Actinomycetes bacterium
CTCGGAGCCGAGGGGCCATCGACGATCGACTCACCTCCCGGGTTCAGAGATCACACCGAGCGCTGGCTCGAAGCCGTCGGACGCGGCTCGTGGTCCTCACCGACGGCGTTCACCATCGACCCTGGTCCTCTTCCTGCTGCACGCTACGAGATCCCCGGTGACCCTTCTTCGGCCGCATACTTGTGGGCGTGTGCTGCCATCGAACCCGGCGCACGGGTCACCACCCCGTCGATCTCCCTCAACGCGGGCCGTCTCGGCTTCCTCCAGATCCTCGACGAGATGGGCGCCAAGATCGATGCCGTCGTCACCGGCACCACCGGCGGTGACCCTGTAGGCGATGTGACTGTCGAGGGAGCCTCGCTCCAGGGGATCACCGTCGACGGTGGACTCGTCGCTGCGGCGCTCGACGAACTACCCCTCGTGGCGGTCGTCGGTTCGTACGCCGAAGGCATCACCTCCGTGCGTCAAGCAGCAGAACTACGCGCCAAGGAGTCCGATCGTATCGAGTCCGTCGTCGAGATGATCCGTGCCCTCGGAGGTGGGATCGAACCCCAACCCGACGGATTCGACGTCGTCGGCACCGGGTTCCTCGAAGGTGGAACCGTCGAGACCTTCTCAGACCATCGTGTCGCCATGGCGGCCGCAGTCGCGGCAACGAAAGCCCACGGCACCGTCATCATCCGTGATGCACAGGTGGCCTCAGTCTCATGGCCGACCTTCTATGGAACGCTGGAGTCGCTGTGGTCGTAGCCATCGACGGACCCAGCGGTGTCGGCAAGAGCACCGTGGCGAGAGCCGTCGCACAGCGGCTCGACCTCGCCTACCTCGACACCGGATCCACGTACCGCGCGGCGACGCTCATTGCACTGTCCAACGGCATCGATGTGTGTGACGAAGACGCCATCCTCACAGAGCTTGCGACCCACACCATCGACTACGGGGCCGCAGGTGTCGAGATCGACGGTGTGAGCGTCGCCCCGCAGGTACGAACACCCGAGGTGACGGCGAACGTGAGCGCGGTGTCTGCCCACCCGCGTGTTCGCGAACGTATCGTCGCGATCCAACGTGACTGGGTGCACCGCCACGGCGACGCTGCGGTGCTCGAGGGTCGAGACATCGGTACGGTGGTGTTCCCCGACGCTGCCGTCAAGGTCTACCTCACTGCACGCCCAGAGATACGGGCCCTGCGACGGGCAGGGGACAGCGAAGCAGCGGACTCTTCGATCGATGAGATCGCTGAGAATCTCGCAGCGAGGGACAGAGCCGACTCGACGAGAGAGGCGTCGCCTCTTCGGCCTGCCGATGACGCCGAGATCATCGACACGAGCGACATCGGCATCGAAGAGGTCGTCTCCAAGATCGTCGACCTCGCGACCCGGTGACGGAATCCGTCGGGTCACACTCCCAGGATCGAGAGCGCGTCCGTTGCAGAAAGCTCCCTGTCGAGCTCGATCGGCCCATGGACACCAGGTGTCCGACACGCAACACCACCTTCGATGAGGGCCTGGAGCGTCTGCATGAACTTCCTGAGTTGAGGTGGGAGAGGGAAGTACTCATCCTCCTCGGTCACTCGCACCAGCTCGACGCCGTCGCTGGGAGCCACCGCGTCGATGACGCTGCGAACCCGCTGGTCCGGTGCAGAGGCCCCCGCCGTGACGCCCACGACTTCGACGTCGTCGAGCCATACCGGATCGACACCCTCGGGACCGTCGACACGGTACGCAGGGATGCCTGCGTTGCGTCCTACGCGAACGAGTGCTTGTGTGTTCGAGGAGTTCTGGGAGCCGACGACGAGGAGAAGGTCCGATCGTTCCGCGAGCTTCTGGATCGCCGTCTGACGGTTCGTCGTTGCGTAACACAGGTCGCTGCGTCGGGCCGTCCACAGGTCGGGAAAACGCTCCTGAGCCTCGTCGAGCACGTCCTGCCACTCATACAACCCCAGCGTTGTCTGCGCGAGAAGCGCGACCTTGGCACCGTCTCGGGCAGCGAAACCCCCAAGACCCAACCGGGGATCTACGAGGCGGGCAACGTCGGGTGCCTCTGCGATAGCCCCGACGGCCTCGTCGTGCCCGTCGTGCCCGATGTAGATGATGTCGTAGCCCTGTCCCGCCATGCGCCGTACTTCATGGTGCACTTTCGTCACGAGCGGACACACTGCGTCCACCATGACCGCTGCCCGATCCCCGGCTGCCTGGACCACCTCAGGTGCCGAACCGTGTGCAGACAACATCACCGGCTTGCCTTCGGGCACGTCATCGATATCGTCGACGAACACGACTCCGGCATCCTCGAAAGATCTCACGACGGCCGCGTTGTGGACGATCTCGTGATAGCAGTAGACGGGTGGTTCGAACACCTGGACCATCCAGGTCAGCGACTTGATGGCCATCTCGACGCCGGCACAGAATCCTCTCGGTTCGGCGAGGAGTACTTTGGCAACCATGGCCGGCAGGTTAGGGAGATACGCTGCTTCTCTCGGAGCGCAACCGGTAACCTCACCCCGTCATGTCTCTCCCCACCGTTCTCGAAGTTCTGCCGGGCACGCCCGCACACCGTGCAGGCATCGTCGCGGGCGATGAGCTCGTATCCGTCAACGGGGTCGTACCGAACGACGTCATCGAGTACCAACAGCTCGTCGATGACGTAGACCCGGTGTTCCTCGTCCAACGTGAGGGAACGGCCCTCCCGGTGACGATCGTCAAGCCGGAGGGGGCACCGATCGGCCTCCGTCTCGGATCCTCGATCTTCGACCGGGTCCAGACGTGTGACAACCACTGCGAGTTCTGCTTCATCTATCAGCTTCCCCCGGGACTGAGAAAATCTCTCTATCTCAAGGACGACGACTACCGGCTCTCGTTCCTGTACGGGAACTTCACGACGTTGACACGCTTCACGGAACTCGATCTGTCACGTGTCATCGATGAGCGCCTTGGACCCCTCTACGTCTCGATCCACGCCACCGACCCCGACGTTCGCGCAGAGATGTTGCGCAACCGTCGGGGTGCAACGTCTCTGCGGTGGCTCGAAGCACTCCTCGAGGGAGGGATCACCGTCCACGGACAGGTCGTCCTATGTCCGGGGATCAACAACGGAGCGATCCTCGAACGTACCCTCGCTGAGGTCATCACACGCTTCCCGAGGCTCGAAACCCTCGGGATCGTTCCCCTCGGGCTCTCCAGGTACAACACCGAACCGAACCTGCGGGTCCATACGCCACGGGAAGCAGCCGACGATCTCGAGATCGTCCATTTCTGGCAAGGTCGTGCTCTCGATGCCCTCGGTCGACGGGTGTTTCAGGCCTCCGACGAGTTGTACGTCCAGGCAGGCATCGCGGTTCCACCGGCGGACCACTACGAGGCCTTCGCCCAGCACGAGAACGGCATAGGCATGGTCCGTGCGTTCTACGACGAACTCGACCGTCTCGAAGGCGGTACCCGATCCACGATGCCGATCGTGACGGGGGAGTGGCGGTCGGTGCCGGCAGCACCCGCTGAGGGGTACAGAGCAACCCGTCACCTCCAGGGTGATCCGACACCGGGGGAAGGACCTATCGTGGTCCTCACAGGTACCTACGGAGTGTCGGTGCTCGGCCCCGTGAAGGAGAGACTTGAACGCCTCACAGAAAGACGTATCCGCCTGATGGAAGTACCGAACGACTTCTTCGGAGGCAATACCGCCGTTGCCGGCCTCATGGTTGGTCGCGACATCATCACGCGCATCGCCGCAGACACCGAACCTGTCGGCGCATACGTCATCCCCGATGTGGCCCTCTCCGGCGACATGTTCATCGACGACACACCGCTGTCCGACGTCACGGACTCGGCACGCGCGCCCGTGGTCGTTGCGCCCGCAACTGCCTCCGGTCTCCTCGGAGCGATCCGATGAGCCGGCTGCCCATCGTCGTCATCCTCGGTCGCCCCAACGTCGGGAAATCGACGCTTGTCAACCGCATCGTTCGATCCCGTGCAGCCGTCACCAACGAAGAGGCAGGTGTCACACGGGACCGCCGCCAGTTCGATGCAGAGTGGGCAGGTACCCGGTTCCATGTGATGGACACCGGTGGGTGGGAGGCGCGTCCCGAAGAGCAGCTCACGGCCGACATCCGCGAGCAAGCCGAAGTCGCGGTGAGTGCTGCCGACCTCGTCGTGTTCGTCGCCGATGCTACGAGTGAAGTGACCGACGACGACGTCGGTGTGGCTCGCATCCTCCAGCGCAGCGGCGTGCCCTACATCCTCGTGGCGAACAAGGCCGATTCACCCGCTGCCGAATCCGAGCTCACTCACCTGTGGGGTCTCGGCCTCGGTGCACCCGTCCCCATATCTGCGCTCCACGGCCGTAACACGGGAGACTTCCTCGACGAACTCGTTGCAGCCCTTCCCGACGAACTCGACGGTGAGGAACAGCCGGACACGATCGCGAGCCTCGCGATCATCGGGCGGCCGAACGTCGGCAAGTCGACGCTGCTCAACCGCCTCGCCGGGGAGGAGCGGGTCCTCGTCTCGGAAGTTCCCGGCACCACCCGCGACCCCATCAACGAGATCGTCGCCATCGACGGCGAGTACTTCGAGGTCATCGACACTGCCGGTATCAAACGCCGGACCAAGATCACCGACGACGTCGACTACTACGCCGTGTTGCGTGCCCATGACACGGTGCGCCAGGCCGATGTGGTGCTCTTCGTCATCGACGGCCAGCGGGGAGCGACACATCAGGAGCAGCGACTCGCTGAGGAGATCGCACGGTCCGGAGCGGGGCTGCTCATCGTGCTCAACAAATGGGATGAACTCGACGACGAGCAGCGACTCCACACCGAGGACTCGGTCGCGGACAGGCTCGCCTTCGTCGCCTGGGCGCCGATCCTGCGGATGTCCGCGCTCACCGGTGCTCGAACCCACCGGCTTCCGAAACACATCCGTTCCGTGATCGAGAACCGCCGCAAGCACGTTCCCGCCCCTGAGGTGAACCGTCTCGTTCGCGAACTCCAGGAAGCCCACCCGCCACCGGTGCGCAAGGGCCGGCGACCCAAGATCCTCTACGCGGTCCAGGCAGAGACGGAACCACCGACCTTCGTCCTGTTCGTACGCGGCGGAGAGCTGTCGAGCGACTACATTCGTTTCATCGAGAACCGCATCAGGGACCGGTGGGACTTCACAGGGACACCTATCCGGATCCGTACGAGGAACAGGCACTGATGAACGAGCGAGTACGACAAGCCACCGAACGCGCACGACAGGGTGGGCCGAAGAAGTACAGGGACAAGCTCACGACCCAGAACAAGCTGTTCGTGCGCGACCGGATCGATCTGCTCGTCGACGCCGGGTCGTTCGTCGAAGATGGTCTGCTCGTGCGCAACGACCACCCCGATCTCGCCGCAGACGGGGTGGTGACCGGGCGGGCCCGCGTCGACGGCCGGCCGGTGATGGTGATCGCCAACGACTCCACCGTCAAGGCGGGTTCGTGGGGCGAGATCACCGTCGAGAAGATGATCAGGGCGCTCGAGGCGGCCTACGACGAGCTTCTCCCGGTCTTCTACCTCGTCGACTCGGCAGGGGCCCGCATCACCGATCAGGTCGACCTGTTCCCGGGACGGCGAGGAGCGGGCAAGATCTTCTACAACCAGGTCCGCCTTTCGGGCCGTGTGCCACAGATCTGCTGCCTCTTTGGTCCCTCAGCCGCCGGTGGGGCGTACATCCCGGCGTTCTGTGACGTCGTGGTGATGGTCGACGGGAACGCGTCGATGTACCTCGGCTC
>JAJRYI010000053.1 GCA_024275815.1 Actinomycetes bacterium
CTCGGGGTGGTACTCGCGTTGATCCTCGTCCTGACCTCCGGACTCATGATCGACTCGATGACCAACGTGATGAACCGTTGGTTCAACGTGATCTCCGTCCAGGACGCCAACGTCATCGCTTCACGACCTGTAGACGCAACGCTCCTCACCGACATCGATGCCGTCATCGGGGTCGAACGAGCTGAGAAGGTAGCCAACCTCGGAGCCTCGATCACCACGGACGGAGTCACGTTCGGTACGTCCCTCCAGGCGTTCGAGGCGAAGACCGTCATGCACACGTGGACCAACCCTTCGGGGGAACTCCCCTCCTCAGGGTTCCTTGCAGGGGCGGGACTCGCGGACAAGCTCGGGGTCGCGGCCGGCGATCGAGTTCGTATCAACATCCCGACACTCGACACCTCGATCACGCTCGAACTCGTCGAGTTCGTCGACGAGCCGATTGGTATCCCTCTCTACATCCGCTACGACGTTCTCGAGAGCGCTCTGCGCGATGCAGGCCTCGAAGATCCCGCGTCGCTCATGGCCGAGCCGTACGTCACGACGGCGATGACCACGTTCGACCCCTCGATCAGCCGCGAGACCACGATCGCAGCGATCGAGGGTGTACCGGGGGTACTGAGCGTCCAGGACGCCAGGAGCCTGTATGACCTGATCCAGGGGTTCCTTGCTCTCTTCTACCTGTTCGGGGGCTTCATGCTCGCCTTCGGTGCCGTCATCGCATACTCGCTCATGTTCAACACCGTGTCGATGAACGTCTCGGAGCGGTCGACCGAGTTCGCTGCGCTCAAGGCCAGTGGCATGAGGAACCGTACGATCGCGTGGATGGTCGCAGGTGAGAATCTCATCCTGACCGCGATCGGGATCCTTCCGGGTATCGCT
Organism: Actinomycetes bacterium; assembly: GCA_024275815.1. Classification (GTDB taxonomy): domain Bacteria; phylum Actinomycetota; class Acidimicrobiia; order Spongiisociales; family UBA5794; genus JAMBLL01. The sequence goes on from JAJRYI010000053.1 coordinate 880, forward strand.
CTCGGCATGTGGGTATCGGCGAAGTTCATCGAGTCGTTCAACAACGATGCCTTCACGTTCTCGCTGTCGGTCAGACCACTCACCATCGTCGTGGCAAGCCTCTCGATGTTCGTCGTCGCCCTTGTTTCGTTGATACCCGGTATCAGGTCGGTGAAACGACTCGATATCGGACGCGTGATCCGTGAGCGCGCCGTCTAGGTCAGCCTTGACCGATCCTCGACACCCTGCGACGCTCCTTCTCGTTCAACCCGCCCCATACGCCGAACCGCTCCTTCGTCACGATCGCGTGGTCGAGGCACTCCTCACGCACCGGGCAGATCACACAGATGGCAACCGCCGCCCGCTCCTTTGCCTTGGACTGGGGAAAGAAGGAGATATCGGGGGTATCCGTGCACGCCGCGAACACTGCCCACGGACGTTCCTCGAGAACCGGGACCTCGAGCGCACCGAAACGGGTTCTGTCATCCATGGTCTTCATCGCACCAACCTCTTTCCTGGCTTCGTGACACTGAGACGCTGGGAACCGATGGTCGGTTCCCCTACGGACGAGAATCGAAGGCCCGGCGAATCCACGAGGCGGTTGTGCAGCACATCCGCTTCAGCACTACCGTTGTGGTGAGTTGGTGAGACGGTCGCGGCTGCAGTGCAGCTGAGGAAAGTCCGGACTCCACAGGGCATGACGCTGGGTAACACCCAGGCGGGGCAACCCGATGGACAGTGCAACAGAGAGCAGACTGCCGATGGCCCTCTCCGAGGGAACAGGCGATGGTGAAACGGTGGGGTAAGAGCCCACCAGCGTTCCGGGTGACCGGGGCGGCTAGGTAAACCCCGTCAGGAGCAAGACCGAGCAGGAACAGGACTGCCCGTCCGTTACGTTCCGGGTAGGTCGCATGAGGCCGTGCGGTGACGCCGGTCCCAGATAGATGACCGTCCTCGACAG
>JAJRYI010000472.1 GCA_024275815.1 Actinomycetes bacterium
CCCCTGTACCCCGAACAGGCGATCTGTGGGGCGGTCGCTCTCGATCTCGGGCGTCCGGTGCGATGGCACGAGACCCGGCCCGAGAACATGCTCGCCATGACCCACGGCAGGGCCCAGACGACACGGGTCCGGGTAGGGGCGACCCGGGACGGGTCGATCACCGGGATCTCACTCCATGTGACCCAGGATGCAGGCGCGTACCCGCAGTTCGGCGCCTACCTGCCGGTGTTCACGCAACGGATGTCTGTCGGCCCCTACGCGATTCCCAGAGTCGAGTTCCGTTGGAAGTCGGTGGTGACGAACACCACCCCGGTACACGCCTATCGCGGGGCTGGCCGTCCTGAAGCAACGATGGCCCTCGAACGGGCGATGGAACAGATCGCAGTGGAGTTGGACATGGATCCCGTGGAGGTTCGCCGCCGTAACTTCATCCCGAAGGATGCCTTCCCCTACGTGACACCGCTCGGTGAGCGGTACGACTCGGGTGACTACCACGCAGCGCTCGACCTCGCCGTAGAGCTGGGCGACTATCGGGGTCTGCGTCTCGAGCAGGCGCGGCGTCGGGAAGCTGGAGAGCAGATTCAGCTCGGGATCGGTGTCTCCTCGTATGTGGAGATCACCGCGGGGGCCGGCAGGGAGGATTGGGGTGCCGTCGAGGTCGACCCCGACGGCAGAGCAACCGTGTACTCGGCAGGGGTATCTCACGGCCACGGACACGAGACGACGTTCCCTCAACTCGTCTCGAAGCTCCTGAAGATCCCCTTGGAGCAGATCAGCTTCGTCCAGGGTGACACCGACGCCATCGCCACGGGCGGCGGCACCATGGGATCGCGGTCCCTCCAGATCGCGGGATCAGCCATCTATGGAGCGGGAGAGCGGGTTCTCGACAAGGCGCGGGCCATCTACGCGTTCCACGCCGAGGCCGCCATCGAAGACGTCGTCCAGTTCGACGACGGACGGATCGGTGTGGCCGGTGTGCCCACGTCGGCGATGACGCTCGGAGAGATAGCAGCGATCGCATCGGACCCGTCGAACCTTCCCGACGGCATGGAGGTGGGTCTTCGGGGGGAAGAGACGTGGGCACAGAACGATGCGACGTTCCCGTTCGGGTCCCACCTGTCGGTTGTCGAGGTCGACACCGAGACCGGCTAGGTTCGTATCCTCCGACACGTCGCCTGCGATGATGCTGGAACCATCCTCAATCGCCTGATCTTCGACGGGCAGGTGCACGGAGGTGTTGCTCAAGGTATCGGCCAAGCACTCTTCGAGCAGGTTCTCTACGACGACGCGTATCCGCTCACAGGAAACCTCGCCAGCTACCCGATCACAGCGGCCTCGTCGCTCCCGTCCTTCGAAGTGGACCACACCCAGACCCCGACGCCGGAGAACGCCCTCGGGGTGAAGGGCATCGGGGAGGCCGGGACGATCGGATCGACCCCTGCCGTGGTGAACGCGGTCATCGACGCTCTCTCACCGTTCCAGATACGTCACATCGACACTCCACTCACCCCGGCCAGGGTCTGGGTCGCCATCGATTCGGCTCGCTGAAGCTACGCACGCTGAATCTACGATGACGGATGAGCTTTCCCGTCTAGCGGTGCAAGGTCCGAGTCTGGGATGTCGATACGTGCCGTCACATCTTCGAGGTGAGACACCTCGTGTGCTTCGAAGATGTTCTCCGTGACATGTCCGAAGCCCCGGCACAGCTTTGGCATCTGATCGACTGCTATCGAACGAGGACCTCGGCCTCGACCTCGACGGGGATATCGAACGGAAGTGCTGCCACGCCGACCGCAGAGCGGGCGTGGCGTCCCACGTCTGCCCCGAACACATCGAGGATCACGTCGGAGAATCCGTTGATGACGGTGGGCTGTCGGTCGAATCCGGGTGCCGAGTTGACCATGCCGAAGACTCTGAGCCAGCCGGTGATCCGGTCGAGTGTGCCGAGTTCCCGCTGGAGCGACCCGAGCATCGACAACGCTGTGAGACGGGCTGACGCCGTGGCGCCCTCGAGAGACACGTCGTCTCCGACCCGCCCGAAGGGGGGTGCCAGCCGACCGTCGGGGAGCTGCGGCCCGTGCCCGGAGATGATCGCCCGGTCACCACGCAGGTTCACGAAGGCGAAAGGGAGCACG
>JAJRYI010000473.1 GCA_024275815.1 Actinomycetes bacterium
CAGCAACCACACGATGGGGATCATGAGCATGCCGATCGGGGCGATGAGTGCCAGCAACCTGTCCTGACGCTCATACGTCTTGCGGTGGCCCGCCAACCATCGGAACGTCACCACGACGAGGCCGAAAGCAGCGGCCGAGAGCGGGACTCGTGCGGCCCGCGCGAGGATCACCGTACGGATCGCGGCCTGCACGACGTACACGACGACGGCGAGCCCTACCAGGAATACGACGATCTCCACCGTCGCTGTCACGCTCATACGTCGCCGCTGAGGAGACGTGCTCGCAGGGAGCGCCGCATCACCTTGTGCGATGCCGTTCTTGGAAGCTCGGGGATGGAAACGACGTCATGCACCTTGAACAACGGGTTCAGCGTCGATCGGATCTTGCTTTGCATCTGTGCCTGGACATCATCGAGATCGAGTACAGCCCCCGGCTCGGAGACGACGAAGATGACAAGTCGGTCGGGTCCCCCGTCGGGTGGCGGCACGGCTACAGCGGCCACCTCCGAAACCCCTTCAACGCCGGATGCAGCGCTCTCGAGGTCCGCCGACGACACCTTGATCCCTCCGAGGTTCATCGTGTCATCGACCCGGCCCAGTGCCCGTAGGTAGCCGTCGGGTTCGCGTTCCATCTGATCACCGTGCCTTCGCAACGGCTTCCCGATCTCAGGAACGCCGGCGAAGTACACCTCGTGGTGATCCCGGTTGAGCAGCTCACTCGACAGCCCGATCGATGGCGGAACGAGGAAGACCTCACCGATGTCTGCGAGGTGGCCGTCATCGTCGATCAGTACGAAGTCGAGGCCGAGCGTCGGTGTGGTGAACCGCGACGGTACACACGGGTGCAGCACACTCGACGTCACGTAGCCGCCACCGATCTCGGTTCCACCGCAGTACTCGATCACCGGTACACCCCCTGCCGTATCGATGAGCCACCGGTAATCGTCGGGGTTCGAAGCCTCTCCCGTTGACGACAGGACCCGCACCGAGGTCCAATCACCTGGGCGAAGTGTGCCCGAAGCCCTCCACGCCGCAACGATGGATGGAACGAGACCGAGCATCGTGACCCTCGCCTCCTCGATGAACTCGATGAAACCGCGCGTCGTCGGCGCGTCGTCGTAGAGCGCCAGCGTCGCGCCGTTCAAGAGCGCCCCGTAGATGAGCCACGGACCCATCATCCACCCCAGGTTGGTCGGCCATGCAACGACGTCCCCTGCGTGCACATCCTGGTGGTATCGGGCATCCATTGCGGCTTTGATCGGCGTTGTCTGTGTCCACGGGATCGCTTTGGGATCTCCGGTCGTACCTGAGGAGAACAGGATGTTGGTGTGCGTTCCCGCTTCCGCCGCAAGTGGACTGAACGGTGCACCGTCCACGAGGAAGTCCTCCCACCACACGTCACCGTCACGAAGACCCTCGAAACCGCCCGCGTCGACCACGATGCATCGTGCCGCCCCGGCATCGACACACTTGGAGTACATGGGCAGGGTCTTTCCCGCTCGGGATGCCCGGGTCTGGGTCACGACCGCAACTGCGTTCGCTATCTCGAGGCGGGTCCTGATCTCGTCGGGTGCAAAGGAGTCTGCGATCGACACCACGACCCCTCCGGCTGCGACGATGCCGAGATAGGCGATGACCGCTTCGACGTTCATCGGCATCATGATCGCAACGGTGTCCCCCGGGGCGAACCCC
>JAJRYI010000474.1 GCA_024275815.1 Actinomycetes bacterium
AGTGAATGATACTCACTTGAAACAATCCATGTACGAAAGAGAGTTTTTCCAGTAACGTGACAGCCTATATGGTACGAAGTGAATCATATTCACCCCCGGGGAATCGCCAGATGAGCGGTCGGTCGACCGAGATACTCGAGGCTGCTCGTGATCTGTTCTCTCGGAACGGGTACGAGAGCACATCGGTGAGCGACATCGCCGGTGCGGTCGGCGTCGCCGACGGCGCCATCTACCGGCACTTTCCGTCAAAGCGCGCCGTGCTCTACGAGGTGATCCGCGAGTTCTACGAACCGGTCATCGTCATGGCGAGGCGGAACATCGCGGGCATCGGCGATGTACGTCAACGACTCAGGTACCTCATCTGGCTCCAGGTGCGGGCCTTCACCGAACAGCCGGAGCTCTGCAGGCTCATCATCGCGGAGGCCAGACCGATGGAGGACTACTACGAGTCGGAGATCGCCGACCTCAACCGGCGGTACACGTCCTTGCTCGTCGAAGTGGTCTTAGACGGTCAGCGGCACGGCACGTTCCGTGACGACGTCGAGCCGACGATGGTGCGCGATCTCGTCTACGGCGGTATCGAGCACATCGCGTGGGGAGCGGTCACCGGACGCAGCGAGATCGATCCGAACGTCATCGCCGACGACCTCACGCGGCTGATATGCACCGGCCTCGATGTCTCGCGCACGCAGGAACGCGAGTCGGGTCTCGTGGCACAGGTAGCCCGGCTCGAAGCGCTCATCGATCGGATGGAGTCATGACCGTGCTCACCACGAGGCTCGATGTGTCCGGTAGCGAGTTCGCTGCCAACGTCGAAGCGATGCAACACCACATCGCCAAGGTCGATGAGCTCGTTGCTCAGGCCATCGCCGGTGGCGGCGACAAGTACGTTGCGCGCCATCGTGGAAGAGGCAAGCTCCTTGCCAGGGAACGCATCGAACTGCTACTCGATCCCGACGCCCCGTTCCTCGAGTTGTCACCCATTGCAGGTGCAGACACCGAGTACCAGGTCGGTGCAGGGGTCGTGAGCGGCGTCGGTGTCGTCGAGGGCGTCGAGTGCGTCATCGTCGCGAGTGAACCGACGAGCAAAGGTGGCGCGATCAACCCGATTGGACTCGCCAAGGGGCTGCGTGCCCTCGAGATCGCCTCCGTCAACCGACTCCCTGTCATCTATCTCGTCGAGTCCGCCGGGGGTGATCTACCCCGACAGATCGACGTGTTCCTTCCCGGTGGCAAGACGTTCCGCGAGCTGACCCGTCTCTCTGCAGCCGGTGTCCCGACGATCGCCCTCGTGTTCGGCAGCTCGACGGCGGGCGGTGCGTACCTGCCCGGCATGTCTGACTACACGGTCTTCGTCGAAGGAAAGGCGAAGGTGTTCCTCGGGGGTCCACCGCTCGTCAAGATGGCAACGGGGGAGGAGTCGACCGATGAGGAGCTCGGCGGAGCCGAGATGCACGCGACGGTGTCGGGCCTTGCCGACTACATGGCAACCGACGAGCAGGACGCGATCCGCATCGGCCGCATGCTGGTGTCCCGGCTCAACTGGACCAAGCGCGGGCCGGGGCCAACCACAGATCCCGTCGACCCGATCTACGATCCCGGGGAGCTTCTCGGGATCGCTTCAGCCGATCTCAAGGTCCCGTTCGACGTCCTCGAGGTCCTTGCAAGGGTTCTCGACGGCTCGCAGTTCGATGAGTTCAAGCCGCTGTACGGAGACAACCTCGTGACGGGCTGGGGGCGGATCCATGGCTACGACATCGGTGTCCTGGCGAACCATCGCGGCATCCTGTTCTCCGAAGAGTCCCAGAAGGCAGCCCAGTTCATCCAGCTCGCGAACCGCACGGATACCCCGCTCCTGTTCGTCCAGAACGTGACGGGGTTCATGGTGGGGGCGCAGTACGAACAGGGCGGCATCGTCAAGCACGGATCGATGATGATCAACGCCGTTTCGAACAGTACGGTGCCCCACATCACGCTGCAGGTAGGCGGCTCGTACGGTGCGGGCAACTACGCGATGGCCGGGAGGCCGTACGATCCCCGGTTCCTCTTCGTATGGCCCAACGCCAAGACGTGCATCATGGGAGCCGAGCAGCTCGCCGGAACGCTCTCGATCGTGGCGAAGGCTGCTGCCAAGCGTACGGGAGCCGAGTTCGACGAGGAGCTCGACGCGCAACGACGAGCGATGATCACGTTCAAGATCGAACAGGAGGAGCAGGCGACGTACCTGTCCGGCCGAGTCCTCGACGACGGCATCATCGATCCCCGCGACACGAGAACCGTTCTCGGTATCGCCCTCTCAGCGGTGCACTCCGGTGAGGTTTCAGGCACCGACCGCTTCGGTGTCTTCAGGATGTGATCGCTGTGTTCTCCAAGATCCTCGTAGCCAACCGATCCGAGATCGCCGAACGTGTCATGCGCACCTGCTCGGAGATGGGCATCGCAACGGCGGTCGTGTTCACCGACCACGATGCCACCTCGCCGTTCGTGGACGCAGCCGATGAGGCCGTGCCGCTCGCGGCCGGATCGTCGTACCTCGACATCGAAGCGGTCATCGCCGCAGCCAACCTCGTGGGTGCCGAAGCGATCCACCCCGGCTACGGGTTCCTCGCCGAGAACGCCGAGTTCGCCCGTCGTGTACGAGAGGCGGGGATGACGTTCATCGGTCCGACGCCCGACGTCATCGCCACGATGGGATCCAAGATCGCCTCGAGAGCGACGATGGCCCAAGCCGGCGTCCCCGTGCTCGCCGTCGCCGAACTAGATGAAGACACCGACCCGCACCGGGCCGGTCTGGCGATCGGGTACCCGCTCGTCGTCAAAGCGTCGAGCGGGGGTGGAGGCAAAGGAATGCGAATCGTCGGGCACCCCGACGACCTCGCCGACGCGATCGCAGGCGCATCGCGTGAGGCACTTGCATCGTTCGACGACGCC
>JAJRYI010000475.1 GCA_024275815.1 Actinomycetes bacterium
CCGTCGAAGTCCGACCCGAGGCCAACGTGATCGATCCCGGCAACCGCTGCGACGTGCTCGATGTGCTCGACGACGTCGCCGACGGTTCCACGATCGAGTCCGACCTCGCCGCGACGATTCGCTATCTCGGCTTCGAACGCTTCCTCCGTGTCGAACGACGATCGCAACTCCCGAGCTTCGGCGAACATCTCCATCGCGGCGAGGGCAGCCGACTCCACGACGAACGGTGGGTAGAAGTTGACCATCACCACGCCGTTGTTGGCGGCCACCGCCTCGAGCACGTCGTCGGGGATGTTCCTCGGGTGTGGTGCGATCGATCGTGCACCCGAGTGTGATGCCATGAGCGGCCGCTGTGTCGTTTCGAGAGCCGCCCACATCGTCTCAACCGATACGTGAGAGATGTCTACCACCATGCCGATGTCGTTCATCGTCTCTACGACCGTACGCCCGAACGGTGTGAGTCCGCCGTGGCGCTGCTCATCCGTTGCCGAGTCCGCCCACTCGATCGTGTCACCATGCGTCAACGTCATGTACCGGACGCCTCGCCCGGACAACTCACGCAGCTTGCCGAGGTCGTTCTCGATGGCGTGTCCACCCTCAGCGCCCATCAACGAAGCCGTCCGGCCGGAACGGCTGACGATGGTGACGTCTTCGGCCGTCCTCGCTCGTCCGAGATGCACGGGATCGCGCGATGTCATCTCGGCCACGAGTTCGATCTGCTCCATAACCGAATCGAAGGGGTCTGGCTGCCACGACGGTACGTACACCGACCAGAACTGTGCACCGACACCACCTGCACGAAGTCGTGGACCATCGGTGTGGTAGCCGGGCAGGTCACGTGACGGGTCGGCGATCGACAGATCTCCCCCGGCGCGCACTCGAAGAGCCCACGGCAGGTCGTTGTGTCCGTCGACGACGGGCATCGAAGTGTGCAGCTCTCGTGCCCGAACAGCGGTGTCGGACGTCGATCGATCCGTCACGTGCATGAACCCGTGGATGGGCCGAGGCGTGTTGGGGCCACCATGAATCTCCGATCGTTGGGCGGCCCAGTGTACGCGAGACGAGATCGGTGCTACGACCCGTTCGCCCGGTACACCCGAACTTCGACGCGTTCGAGCGTTACCAGCCCGTCACCGATCATCTCGTCGAGCGACGGCAGGATCGCTTCGACCTTGTCGGCTGTATCGACACACTCGATGATGATGGGAAGGTCCTCGGACAGGCGCAGAATGTGGGCCGTGTGGAGCCGACTCGACTTCCCGAAGCCCTCGATACCGCGGACGACGGTGGCGCCGGCGAGCCCTTCACGGCGGAGCACTTCGATGATCGCCATGTAGAGGGGCTTGCCGTCATAGGTGTCGGACTCTCCGATGAATATCCGAAGAAGTCGGTTGTCGGCTTCGTGTTGCATAGTGCGTCCTCCTCAGCCGGTCAGGAAGTACCCGAATGCCGCGAGCATCACGCCCACGGTCGGTACGACCACGAGATTCAGCATAGATCTCAACGTCGGCGTCGGAAGCAGACCGAGCCGAACGGTCTCGACCATCCACGTCGAGAACGTCGTGAAACCCCCGGTGAAACCGATGATGGCGATCGCTGTCGGTGACGAACTCCCCGTCCCGATGATGAGTCCGAGCACGAAAGCACCGAGGAGGTTGACCTCGGCCGTCCCGACCGGCATGTGCGATCCGGTGTGCCGCTGAACGACTCCAGAGACGCCGTACCGCACGGCTGCGCCGAGCGACCCTGCCGCAGCAACGATGAGCAACGTCATCGCCCGACGCTCCCGACGCGCAGTCCGAGTACCGCTGCAAGGAGCCCACCGATGATCGACACACCCACGTACACGGCGGCGATGACGGCATCACCACGGTTGACGAGATCTACGACCTCGAGGCTGAACGCAGAGAACGTCGTGAAGGA
>JAJRYI010000054.1 GCA_024275815.1 Actinomycetes bacterium
ATCAAGGTCCGCTTCTACGAACTCGACCCGTATCGACATCTCAACCACTCGGTGTACATCCAGTACTTCGAGGTTGGTCGCATCGACCTGTTCGCAGCGTTCGGATGGTCGCTCGGGCACATGGAAGACCTCGGGACACAGATCGTCGTGACGGAGATCGAAACGAAGTTCCTGACACCGGGTGTCGAAGGAGACGATCTCGTCGTCGAAACGTGGGTCGAGGAGGTCAAGAGGGTCTCGACGGTGTTCGGTCAGCGGATCATGCGCGACGAAGAGGTGCTCGCCACACAGAAGGTCAGGGGTGCGTGTGTCACGCTCGACGGTCGACCGACCCGGTTCCCCGACGAGCTGCTCACAGGCATGCAGCCCTACATGACACCACTGCCGTGACTGTTCCGATCGAGAGGATGGAACGTGCCGGGTACGGCGCATGGTCTCCCGATGAGCAGACCGAGATCGGCGGATGGACGGTGCGTTCGAGTGGCGGGGTCACCCGCCGTCTGAACTCGGCGACGGCCAACGGCCGGGCCGACACCTCGATCGACACGAAGCTTGCAGTTGCAGGGTGGCTGGGCGAGCGCGGTGCACCTCTTGTGGTGCGTGTCACGCCACTGATCGATCGCCCAACGGTCGAGAGATGCGCATCGGTGTGGGGGCTCTCCCCGTTGGACGAGACGATCGTCCTTGCACGCAAGCCGGTGCGCTCCATCGGTGGGAGAGAAGTGCTCATCGTTGATGCCGATGACGAGGGGTTTGCACACGAGTTGATGGATCTCAACTCCAGAAGCGAGAGCGACCTCGAACCGTGGTCGCGGCTCGCGAATCGGATCTCTCCGAACGCTGCAGGGCTCTGGATCCCCGGCCGGGCGGCGGCGTTCGTAGCGATACACGAAGGTGTGGCGTCTCTGTTCTCCCTCGCCGTCATCGAGTCGAACCGTCGCAGCGGTGTCGCGACGAAGGTGATGAACGCTGCCTTCACCTGGGCCTCTGCCCGCAACGCAGAGACGTTGTTCCTCCAGGTTCTCGGGACGAACGCTGCGGCCCTCGCGTTGTACGACCGTCTCGGATTCGACGAGATGTACCGGTACCACTACCTGCAACCGTCAGTGGATGGGTTCGACGGCCCCTAGCATCCGACGATGCAACCTGTCGTCGTAGCCACGTTGGACACCATCGACCCGGGCGGACTCCGCAGTGTGCTCGTCGACGACGTCGACCTCGTCATCGTTCGCTGGCCCGACGGCGATGGGATCAGTGTCCTGTACGGGCGGTGCGTCCACCGCGGGGCCCTCATGGCAGATGGATGTATCGACGGAGACAACATCGTGTGCGGGCTTCACGGGTGGGACTACCGATACGACACCGGTGTCTCGAGCTATCGCGACACGGACGTTCTCCACAAGTTCACCGCCTGGGTCGAGGACGGCTCCGTCTGGATCGATGCCGAAGAGATCGCTGCCTATCGCAGCGATCACCCCCAACCGTTCGACCGTAGCGACTATCAGGGGACGTACCAGGACCCGCACGGCACCGACGACGAACCGAACGTCGGCTACATCAGGCAACTCGCAGCGAGCGGATTGTCCGAGGTTGGGCCCCACGGCCCGATGGGCGCGATGGGTGTGCCACGCTCACTGCTTCCCTCATGGAATCACATCCAGATCGTCACGGCACAACTCGCGACGGTGCCTCTCCTCGACGGTGAGGCAGTTGAGACCGGTCTGACGATCGGTCCGGGTGCGGCGAAACCCTTGTACCTCGACATACCTCTCTTCGTGTCCGACATGAGCTTCGGGGCGCTCTCCCTCGAGGCCAAGGTGTCGCTGGCACGCGGCGCTGAACTCGCAGGCACCGGCGTCTGTTCCGGAGAGGGCGGGATGCTGGCCGAGGAGCACGCCGAGAGCAGCCGGTACCTGTACGAGCTTGCCTCTGCCCGGTTCGGGTTCACGTGGGAGAAACTCGACGGTGTGCAGGCGTTCCACTTCAAAGGTGGCCAGGCGGCCAAGACGGGTACCGGGGGGCACCTGCCGGGTCCGAAGGTGACGGCGAAGATCGCCGAGGTCAGGGAGATCCCGATCGGTGAGCCTGCCGTCTCGCCCGCGAGGTTCCCCGAGTGGGAGACTCCCGGCGATTTCGCAGAGTTCGCTGCAGAGGTACGCGAACGCACGGGTGGTATCCCCATCGGATTCAAGCTCTCCGCTCAGCACGTAGAGGCCGACATCGGAGCAGCGCTCGAGGTGGGTGTCGACTACATCATCCTCGACGGCAGGGGAGGGGGGACGGGTGCAGCTCCGCTGCTGTTCCGCGACAACATCTCGGTACCGACGATCCCGGCCCTGGCGAGGGCACGGCGGTTCCTCGATGAATCTCAGGTGCCAGATGTGACACTCATCATCACCGGGGGGTTGCGGACGCCTGCGGACTTCGCCAAGGCGCTCGCTCTGGGTGCCGACGGTGTTGCGGTCTCGAACGCTGCCCTTCAGGCGATCGGGTGTATCGGGATGCGTGCATGTGACACGAACAACTGTCCGGTCGGGATCGCCACGCAGAAGGAACACCTCCGGGCCCGGCTTCCCGTCGAGGAGGCAGCGCAGCGACTTGGCCGCTTCTTTGCGGCGTCGACCGAGTTGATGCAGGTGCTCGCACGGGCATGTGGCCATCGGTCGCTATCGGAGTTCACGATCGACGACCTCACGACGTTCGACCGGGACATGGCGGGTCTCGCAGGTGTGGCCTACGGCGGGATCGCAGACTGAGCGGAACCTACCCGCCGGGTGCTCTAGAGATGATGGAGGTCTTCCTTGTACTCTCAGGATCGCACCTTGGGGGTGTCGATGATGAGGTCGAGAGCAAGGTTCGTGCTTGCCATGTTGGCCGTCGGTGGGCTGCTGACAGCTGCCTGTGCCCCGATCGTCGGTGACCGCGGGCCGGAGTGGCCTGAGCCATCCGACCCTGCAACCGGACCGGTCATTGCTACAGCGCAAAGCGGTGAGACGACCTTCGTCCTGCACGACGAAGGCGAAGGCTGCTTGGCCGTCGACGTGCAGTACCCCGGTCTGCAGTCCACGGTGGATCGTGGCTGCTTCGATGAGTGGAACACCTTGCGCGAGACGCCGTCGTGTGGATGGATCGAGAGAGACCCATCGTCGGGCGGAGACTCTTCCGACATGACGACGATGGGGGACTGCGACGTCAGGCTCCCGAGAGTGATCTACGGACGCGTCACCGATCCGGCAGTCGGCTTCGTATGTGTTGGCAGGTTCGATTTCGAAAGTGGTGGTGCAACGGGTGTGATCGGAGCAAGATTGCTTCTCCGAGACGCCGACGGGTACATCTTCGAGGTCGCAGCCGAAGGCGAAAAGACACCTGCACACTTCCTGAGCCCAGGTGGAGCGAGGATCGGTGACCCACCCCACTCGATGCACCGTCAGATCCGATTTACCGGTTCTGCGAGGCTCTCGCCGGTGTGGAGGAACGCGAACAGGTGTACAGCATCGATCTGCTCGTCGACTTCGACGAGTCGCTTCGCACGGACGACGTGACGGTGTTCTTCCAAGCAGGCCTCGATCAGGCAGGTGTCAACGGGGGTACGTTCAACGGCGAAGAGGCGATGCCGATCCCGATGAGAGTGACGCCAGACGTGTTCGACCTCGAGGTGCAGGTCGAAACCGACACGGGACCGATACTGAACACGTATCTCGAGTGGCCTCGCGAGTTCCGCGGCATCGTGCTGTCTGGCGAGGCGTGCTCGGGGCTCACCGAGATCGCCGTGCATGTGGGAGCCGGCGTGCTCGAGGGCGACGCCCAAGCGTTCGATGTGGCCTTTCTCGGATCTGACTGCACCGGTACGTACGATCCTACGACTACGACCGCGACGCCATCCGATTCTCGGGGATTCACAACGGTTGACGTCGAGGACTATGTCGGGGCGGACATCGAGGACGCCGTCGCAGAGATCGTGAACATCGAC
>JAJRYI010000476.1 GCA_024275815.1 Actinomycetes bacterium
CGACAGGCGATGACGCACAAGCGGTCGAGTCAGGAGATGGGGAAACTGCGCGACGAGGTCTACGACGGCATGGCGTCGAAGGGTATCGAGGGCGTCGCGGCCGACGAGTTGTGGGAGAAGCTCCAGGGGTTCGCATCGTTCGGGTTCCCCGAGTCGCACTCGGTGTCGTTCGCTTACATCGTCTACGCGGCTGCCTGGTTGAAGTACCACTGGCCCACAGAGTTCTTCAGCGGGTTGCTCAACGCTCAGCCGATGGGGTTCTACTCGCCGAACTCCCTTGTTGCCGATGCAGCACATCACGGTGTGGTCGTACGCTCACCCGATGTGAATCACTCTGCACATGACTGCACGATCGAGCCCTTCGACGGTGATCCCGATGAACTCGCCGAGTACCTCTCGATGGTGTGGAGACGGGGTATGGGGGCAGTCGACGATCCGATCCGGCAAGCCGTTGCTCTGCGAATAGGCCTCCGATATGTGAAAGGCCTCGGAGAAGCAGATATCACCCGAATCGAGGCTGCCCGTCTCACCGGAGGGCGCTTCCACTCGTCCGGGGACTTCGCCAAACGAACCGGGCTCAGCGTCACGGCACACGAGAGCCTCGCTACAGCGGGTGCGTTCGGCTCCCTCACACCCTCGAGGCGCGAGGCGCTGTGGGATGCAGGGTCGCTCGGCAGCCTCGGGCCGGAACGGCTCCATCTCGAGGAGAGTGTCCCCCTACCAGCGATGCCGGCGATGGACGCCTCTGAGACCATGGAGGCAGATCTGTGGTCGACGGGGATCTCGTTGACCCATCCCGTCTCGCTCATTCGTGATCGTCTCGAGGAGCGGGGGGTGATCAGTGCTCTAGACGCACTGAGGATCCGTGAGAACAACACGGTGGTGAAAGTCGCCGGCGTCGTGACCCACAGGCAGCGACCGGAAACGGCGAACGGGGTCAGATTCTTCAACCTCGAGGACGAAACCGGGATCCTCAACATCGTCATCATGCCACCCGTGTGGGAGGCCAACTACGAGGTTGCACGCAAAGCGATCGGTGTCGTCGTTCATGGCAGGTTGGAGTACCGCTCGGGGGTCACCAGCATCGTTGCGATGCGCATGGAAGCTTGGCCGGTTCCCGAACTCACCTCCCGGGACTTTCGCTGAGCTGGCACATCTTTGCGCTTCGACGCCACCGTAGGTCGCACGACCCGTTTTATGCCTCACGCTTCAGAACGGGCCGTCTGATGCCGATACATTGGTTGTCTAGCGTGGGAGAGGGCTGATGGGCCGGGTGTTCGATGGATCGATACTCATGCCGGGGGAGACGGGACCCGGATTGCACGCCTCGTTCGAGTGCGGTTCGGAGTTCATTCGGCTCCTCACCGGAGATGATGAACTCGGAAAGTGGGATGACAGCGAGATGGTCGTCACCCCTGTAGGCAAGGGTGAGTTCGCGCTCGAACTCGACGGTGAGCACCTCACGTTCCGACCATCGTCACCGTCTGCGTTCGCAGAAGCGATGTCGATCCCTCTCCAGCCGGAGCCTACTTCTGAGGGTACTGACAAGAAGCCGAAGTACGATATCGATGCAGCGATCGACGAGGCCATCGCCAATGTACGGCCGCTGACCGATCCGAACTCCGATGACGACATCCTGTCGAAGCCGATGCTCGTCGGGATCGTCGGAACCGCAGCCGTCCTCATGGTTGGACTCGTCGGGATGTCGCTGATCATCTGAGCCGACAGCCTGACGTCAGCTTTCAGCTTCTTCGCCGGTAACGAGTTCGAGAGCAGCCGAGTTCATGCAGTACCGCAGACCCCCGGGCCCGGGACCGTCGGGAAACACGTGTACGAGATGTGCACCACAGTTCGCGCATCGGCCCTCGACGCGGGTCATTCCGAGCGACTCGTCGGTGTGTTCCTCGATCCTGGCAGGATCGAGAGGAGTGGTGAAGCTCGGCCAACCCGATCCGGAGTCGTACTTGGCTTCTGACGAGAAGAGCGGCTCGTCACACACGACGCACCGATAGATACCCGGCCGCTTCTCATCCCAGTACCGTCCGGTGAACGCCGGTTCGGTGCCGGCTTCCTGGGTCACGTGGTACTGCTCTGGAGTGAGTGACTTCTTGAGTTCTGATTCATCGGTGTGATCGCCCATGGCAACAGCCTAGGCGTCGCAGTCAGGAGTCAAGACGACGCTGGTCGGCAACGAGGA
>JAJRYI010000055.1 GCA_024275815.1 Actinomycetes bacterium
CCTCACTTAGGCGTCTGGCGTCCCAAACCGCAACATATTGCGTTTCCGGACGCCAGAGTTCAAAGGTCGGGGGGTCAGTCGTCGGAGAGGAGGTCCTTGGCCTTGTCGGCTGCCATGTCGATCTTGTCGGTGTGCTCGCCACCGGTCTTGTCGTCGGCGAAATCTGCCGCTGCGTCGATACCTGCTTCGACCTTGTCTTCGTTCCCTTCGACGAGATCTTTCGCCTTGCCGGTCACGTCATCGAGTAGGCCCATCGTGGACTCCTTCCGCGTTCATCGTTCGATTCGATCCATCCCATCCTACCCAGCACCCGTGGATGCGATAGCGCCGTCGACCACGTCGACGACGAACGTCACTGGACCCCAGTTCGTGAGGGACACATCCATCATCGCACCGAACCGTCCGGTGTCGATGGGGACTCCCAGACCCCGTACGGTCGCAACCAGATCATCGATGACGTCGGCTGCGTGGTCCGGGCGTGCAGCACCGCTGAACGATGGACGTCGACCCCTTGCAACATCGCCTGCGAGCGTGAACTGTGAGACCACGAGCACCGACCCCCCGATGTCCACCACCGAGCGGTTCATCTTTCCGTCATCGTCGGGGAAGATCCGCAGGGTCGCCAGCTTGCGTGCCAGGGTCTCGGCATCCCTGCGAGCATCGGTGGGGACGACACCGACGAGGACGACCAGACCCACGTCGATCGCTCCGACAACGTCACCATCGACCGTCACCGTCGCCCCACGTACCCTCTGGATCACCGCTCTCATGATCGCTCCCTCACTGTCCCGGCGCGCCAACCTACACTCGTCTCCATGCTTCGCACTGCGCTCCTTTCGCTCGCTCGCGGATTCACCATGGGCGCAGCCGATATCGTCCCCGGGGTGTCCGGGGGCACGATCGCCCTGATCTTCGGCATCTACGACCGCCTGATCGCCTCCGTTCGTGCCGGTTCATCCGCTCTGGGTCACCTCATCCGAGGCGACCTCACCGGCACGAGAAGTTGGCTCGCCAGGATCGACTGGGTGTTCATCCTGCCACTCGGCGGCGGATTGTTGCTCGCCGTCGCCCTCCTCTCCGGCGTTCTCGAGGCCCTTCTCCTGAACCAGGCGGTACTCATGGCCTCCCTGTTCGTTGGCCTCGTTGCAGGGTCCATCGTCGTGACATGGCAGATGATCCCACGGGTCAACGGGCGCCACGTCGCGATCATGGTCAGCGTCGCGATCCTCCTCTTCCTCAGTCTCGGACTTCGGTCGGGTACGACCGAGGACGCGGTGTCACAGCTCACGGATCCGGCGTTGTGGGCGTTCTTCGGCGCAGGGGCTATCGCTATCTGCGCCATGATCCTGCCGGGCATCTCGGGATCGTTCCTCCTCATCCTCCTGGGGATGTACGGACCCGTGCTCGGCGCCGTCACCGATCGTGACTTCGCCTCACTCGGTGTCTTCATCCTCGGCACGATCGTCGGCCTCGCGCTCTTCTCCCAGGTGCTCTACAGAGCGCTCCAACTGCACCACGACGCTGTGGTAGCTGCACTGATCGGGCTCATGGCAGGTTCGATGCGCGTGCTGTGGCCGTGGCCCCTCGGTGTCGACTCCACGGTGCTCGGTGCACCCGACGGCCAGATCGTTCCAGCCATCATCATCGCTGCCGTCGCCTCCGTGCTCGTCATCGTGGTCGCCCGCGTTGCACAACGTCTCGAGCGCGCCGATCAAGCGCTCTCCGGGGCGTCGGAACCCCGCTGATCCTCCCACGCATCCACCGTCACCTCGCCGCTCCAGGCACGACGGATCGCCTCTGCAACATCCTCGACTCGGGGGCGATACGTGCCGTCGACGATACGCCTCTTGATCTCCTCGACATCGCGCCGACGTCGAGGCTCACCCTGCAACGTCACCCTCCGAGGGTGTTCGACGGGTCTGGTTCGAGCGGCGGTGAAAGCACCTTGAAGAGCACCGGGGAAAGGATCGCCGTCACCCCGACCAGGAGCACGGCGCCTGCCGCGAGTCCTTCGTCGATCACTTCGATCGCAACACCGACCTCGGCAAGAGCGATGATCACACTCAGCTGGCCGGCGAGCAGGACCCCTGTGCCGAGACTGTCCCTCAACGTCAAGCCCCGAAGCATCAGCAGCGGCGAAGGGAGGATCTTCGCACCGATCGCCACGACGATGATCCCGACGGCAGCAGTGAGCACTGCGGTGTCGGCGAGGGCGTCGAGCGGGAACCGCACCCCAACGGAGATGAAGAAGATGGGGATGAGGAAGCCGTAGGCGAAACCGGAGAGGCGCTCCTCGAGCTCACCCGAGTCGCGGAACACGAACGCGAAGATGGCGCCCGCCATGAAGGCACCGAGAATCGGGTCCATTCCGAGCGCCAGAGACAGACCTATGAAGACGAAGAGGAGCGCGAACGAGAATCGGATACCGAGTTCATCGGGGTCGTGGGAGGCGAAGAGACGCTCTGCCTTCTCGGGGTACCACCACGCGAGCCTGCGCATGAGCCAGAGCGAGACCAGCAAGATGGCCGCGAACAGGGGAACCGCCAGCAACTCGATACCCCATCCACTCTTGACCCAGACGGCGAACACGATGATGCCGGTCGCCGCGATGAACTCGGCCAGGATCCCTACGACCATGGTGATCTGACCCTGACGCGAGCCGGAACGGTTCGTTGCCCGCAACGCGGGAACGATTATCCCCACCGATGCCGCCGATACGAGAAGGGTCAGGAAGACGCGCTCGTTGGGCGTCGCGAGATCGAGGAATCCGAACCCGAACCAAGCGAGAACCACGACGATGCCGTACCCGACCACACCGACGACGATCGGTCCGCGGCCTTCTCGTTCTAGCGACGTGAAGTTGATCTCGAACCCTGCGAGGAACATGAGCAGGAACAGTCCGAGTTCGGCGAGGACGAGAACGAATCCTTCCGACGTGGACTCTGCTGCGATCATTCCGAGAACCTGCGGGCCGATGAGGAGGCCGAACAGGATCTCGAGTACGACCGCGGGCAGTCCGATCCGTCTCGCGAGAAGGGGAAGGAGGAACGCTGCGAATCCGATGACGATGAACGTTGTGGCGTTGGGGAGAACGCTCTCGGTGACCACGGCGATCACGAACGACATGTCACTCCGACACCGGCACGAACAGCACCGATCCTTCCCCACGCGCTGCTGCCCACACGGCGATACCCGGGTTGAAGCGGCTCACGGGGAGCTTCGGCATCGAGACGACGAGCAAAGTGTCCGACCTCGTCACGGAGGAGAGCACCTTGACAGGGTTCCCACGTACGACGTGACGTTCGACCTCGACGTCTTGCACCGCAGCCTCACGTCGGAGCCATGCAGTCGCCGCTCGCTTGTCCTTGAGGTCATCGCGTCCCATGAACACCGGGCTGGCCACCGCAACACCGGTCACCTTGACACCAGCGCGTCTGGCGATGTCGATCGCTGCCCTCCCGGCTACATCACCCGACACCGTGCGTCGCGCGGGAGCGACGATCATCGAGAACTTCGCGTCACCCCGGGTCAACAACACCGGGACGTTCGCGTCGGCGAGCCGGTTCAAGATGGATGGAATCTTGGCGAACGGGCGCATCGCGGAGCGCTCGGGGAGCGTGACGACGATCGTTCCAACGCTCTCTTCCGACGCGATCGAGACGGAAGCACCGAGCAGATCGCTTCCAACCGGCTTGACATCGATCTCGACACCGAGCGTCTCGGCATCGATCGTGCCGATCAGGCGGGCGAGCTCATCGGCTTCCGCCTGGTTCTTGATCGACTCGGGGTCGCGATGGATGACGAGCAACTCAACGGCGTTCGAGTTCCGCACGAAGTACGCCGCTTCCTCGACGGCAGTGGCGCGGTCTCTCTCGTTGCCGAGTGGCACGACGACCTTCCTACCGAAGTTCAATGGGAACCTCGACACACCTCCGGCAAACGTTCTCACGACCTGGGTGAAGTCCGTCGCTGATCCGACGACCGTCACCTTGTCGCCGGTCAGGAGCCGCGTGTTGCCGTGGGGAACGACCAGCTTGCCATCTCGCAGGATCGCCGCCACGACCCACAGCTCCGAGTGGATCTCCTTCAGCGCCTTTCCCTGTACGGGTGAATCCGGGGCGATCTCGAACTCGATTGCTTCGGCGCGACCGTCTGCGAACGTCGTGGAGGCCACCTTGCGAGGTTCCATTGCAACTTCCATGCCGCGCGCGGCGAGCCTGGCCGGGCTGATGACATCGACCCCCAACTCGCGGTACTCCTCCATGCGCTCGGGAACCCGAGCGAGGGCGATCACCTGCTCGACACCGGCATCTCTCGCGAGTCTGGACACTTCGAGGTTGACGTCGTCAGAGCTCGTGGAGGCGATGACTGCAACGGCACCTTCGATCCCGGCTTGCCGCAACACGACCGAGCTCGATCCATCCCCCAAAACAGTTTCGACATCACGAATCGCGACGATCTCGTCGAAGCGATCCGCGTCCGTATCGACCACGACGACACTCCAGCTGTCACCGAGTCGCCTGATGAGTTCGCGGGCGCTTGCACCCACCCCAACCACGACGGCTCTCACCGATCCTCCTGACAGAGACGTGAACAGACAGCATTATGCCCGGTTCGGCGCGACATTCGCCCTACCGGCACGGTCACATCCAACGAAGCTTCCCCGCGTCGAGCAGTTCATCGACGGCGTCGGCATCCAACCCCAGTGAGTTGAGGAACCCGGTCGCCGCATCGGTGTCGAGCGGCCCGATGTTCGCATCGGCATCGAGATGCTCGAACCGGGGAGCGATGGCAGGGACCTTCCCGGACGGGGCATCTCGCAGCGACCCTCGACCTTTGTTGTGCACATGCCCATCGACCTCGCTGAGGGTCAGGACCGGTGTGACACACGCATCGGTTCCGTCGAAGATCTCGGTCCACTCGTCGCGCGTGCGTCGGGAGAACACGGTCGACATCTGGTCGACCATCGCGGGCCAGTTGTCCCTGTCGAATCGGTTGCCGAGTTCGTTCTCCTCGAGCCCCAACCCCGAGAGCAGCTCAGCGTAGAACTGTGGTTCGAGTGCGCCTACGGCCATGTATGCGCCATCAGCGGTCTCGTAGCATCGGTAGAACGGCGCTCCACCATCGAGGAAGTTCGCCTCTCGCTCCTCCTGCCACACCCCGGCGTTGGCCAGATCACGAATGGGGCCCATCAGCGTGCCGACACCGTCGACCATCGCAACGTCGAGCACCTGCCCGGTACCCGAGACCGATCGTTCGAACAGTGCTGCCAGGATCCCCGAGACGGCGAACATGCCCCCGCCTCCGAAGTCACCGACGAGGTTGAGTGGAGGTACCGGCTGGTCACGCGTCCCGATCGCTGCAAGCGCCCCTGCGAGACCGATGTAGTTGATGTCGTGGCCGGCCATCGACGCATACGTTCCGTGCTGACCCCACCCCGTCATCCTGGTGTAGATCAGTGACGGGTTGCTCTCACACATCGGCTCAGGCCCGATCCCGAGACGCTCCGCAACACCGGGTCGGAACCCCTCGATGAGGACGTCTGCTGCACCGATCAGCATCGCTGCAACAGCACGATCTTCCTCGACTTTCAGATCCAGGTACAGCGTTGGACGCTCCCGTCTCCCGATCGACGCCATCGCGTCGGGGAGGGCGTTCGATGCCCCGCTCCGGTCGATGCGCACAACGGCTGCACCGAGATCTTCGAGGTAGTTACATGCGAACGGCGCCGGCCCGATCCCCGCGAGTTCCACGACGTGAAGTCCTGTGAGAGGCAGGCGTGTCACATCTCCCCGATTCTCTCGACGACGAGCGTGAAGAACCGCTCGGCATCGACGTCGGTGATGATGGTCGCGTTCGGTTCCCCGGCCGAGTCCTCGACGTAGGTGTTGCCGATCGTCTCCTCGTTCGTCGTGTCGATGCGTACGTGATGCGACGATCCCCGAAAGAGGCTGGGGTCTACGAGGTAACCGATGACACAAGGGTCGTGAAGCGGTGCCCCGGGGAGATCGTACTTGTCGACGTCGTAGATCTCGTAGTACCGGATCATCCCGGCGGCTGCCTCAGCGATCGGCGTGCCGTAGGAGGCAAGTGCCTCGACGTGGTGCGGCAACATCAGGGCCTTGTGTGTGACGTCGAGAGGGAAGATGGTCAGTGGAATCCCCGACGTGAACACGATGTGCGCTGCATGGGGGTCGACGTACGCGTTGAACTCCGCAACGGCCGTCGTGTTGCCCGCCTCGTCGAAAGCACCACCCATCCATACGATCTCACGGATCTTGCCGACGATCGACGGCTCCTTGGCGATCGCCATGCCGATGTTGGTGAGCGGCCCGATGGGGCACAACGTGACCGATGCATCGGGTGCCTCGAGACACGCGTCGATGATGTGATCGACGCCGTGCGTCGAGCGAACCCCGACCGAGGCCGGTGGCAGCACCGCTCCGTCGACACCCGTCGGTCCGTGCACGTACTCTGCAGTGACGAGGTCTCGAAGAAGTGGCCGTTCACACCCCCGGTAGACGGGAACGTCCTCGCGCCCGGCGAGAGCAAGAAGCCCGAGCGAGTTCTCCGTCACGAGTGGTTGGGGTACGTTTCCGGCGACCGATGTGATCGCTGTCACCTCGAGTTCGGGTGAAGCCAAAGCGAGAAGGATCGCGATGGCGTCGTCCTGGCCGGGATCTGTGTCGATGAGTATCGGTCGTACGTTCATGGCTCGTGGTGCGTCGCTTTCGTGGGAGTGGGCTTCGGCTCCATCATGCCCCTCGTCGATCTCCTGTGCGAACGAGTCCGATGACACGAGATCGAGCAGCGTTCACCTCACGACCTCCAGACGGAAGATCGACCCGGTGTGCGACACCACGTACAGCTCCCCGTCCCCGCCGGTGCCGAAGGCCGTCACCGCATCGAGGCGACCGGTCACACTCGTCCAGTCGATCGGTCCCGTCTCCGGGGCGTAGCTCCGCAGGAACCCCGAGCAGTAGTCCGAGTAGAAGAACTGGCCGACGATCTCGGGGATCGCCTCTCCCCGATAGACCCTGCCGCCGGTGATCGAGCAACCCTCATCGTGCTCGTACACGACGACCGGCATGACGAGGCCGTCCATGTTGCAGCCGTCGTCACGGAAACACCGATCGCCCTCCATGATCGGCCAGCCGAAGTTGAGGCCCCCAACCGTCGCGTCGACCGTGTCGATCTCCTCGACGTCACCCTGGCCGACGTCGGCGATCCACACGGTGCCGCCATCGATGGCGAATCGCCACGGATTCCGCAACCCGGTCGCCCACACCTCGGGCCGACCGCCGTCACCGTCTGGGAACGGATTGTCGGGGGGTATGGCGTAGGCGGAACCCTCCACGCCCACAGCGATCCGCAACATGGCCCCGAGGAGTGTGTCCGAACGCTGACCGTTGCCGAAACGATCATCGGCAGCACCACCGTCGCCCATCCCGATCCACAGGTACCCGTTCGGACCGAACTCGATCATGCCTCCGTTGTGGTTGCCGGCCGGTTGGTCGATCGTGAGGATGACCCTTCGGGAGTTCCGTTCGAACACACCGCCGGAGACAGAGAACTCTTCGATGACGGTACGTCTCGATCTATCGACGTAGTTGACGTAGGCGAGGCCGTTGCTCACGAAGTCCGGGTGGAACGCCAACCCGAGAAGTCCCTGCTCGCCCTCGAAGAGAACGTCGTCGGTGATGTCGAGCACGATGTCGTGGGCACCGCCATCGGCCCGAACGATCCGACCGATCTGTTCGACGACGAGGTCCCGGCCGCCGGATGGATCGGCACGGAGCAACACCGGTGAGGTGAACCCCGAGTCGGTCTCCGACAACGTGAGCATGAGCTCATCGAGAGGCACGCTCGACGTGGTTGAAGTATCGGTGACTGGACCCATCGTGGTCGTCGTGATGAGCAGAGTGGTAGTGGAGTCCTGTGCGGTCGATGTCGTCGACAGGATCGGCGGTGCCGTCGTCGGTGGCACGCTCGCCTCCGTGCAGCCGTAGGCGACCAGGCCGAGTGAAGCGAGCAACCAGACAAGCACCGTACGCGACGTGATGGACACATCGAACAGGCTAACGATGCTGCCGATCCAGGGAGAACCTAGTCGAACGCCCCGTTCTCCTGGCGCGTGAGAAACTCGTAGATCTCGACCATGTCGACCCCCGGAATGGTCTCCACCGGCATAGCGGCAAGGACGTGGGAGTTCGGTCGAACGGACGGCCAGGCGTAGCCGTTCCATCGCTCCGCTGCCTCCTCACTCACAAAGCGGCAACACGCGCCATCCGGACACTTGGAGACGGAGTGCCGTTCGGTGTTCCATCCCCGGAACCAACGCGCATCCTCGAACCGAACACCGACCGTGATGGCGTGGGCCGGTTCGTGTGCCGTCTCGACGAACGTCGCGCACCAGAACGTGCCCTCGCTCGTGTCGGTGTACTGGTAGTGGATGGTGAAGCGAGCGTCGGACGTGAACGCCTGTCTCGTCCCCCACTCCCGACACAACCGTTGACCTTCGATCGCCCCGGCGCTGTTCTTGGGAAACGGAACACCGTTGTTCGAGTACGCCTTCCAGATGATGCCCTGGGCGTCGGAGCGCAGGAAGTGGGTTCCGAACCCGAGGTGCTGCGTTGCAAGGTTCGTGAACCGGTGGCCCGCCATCTCGTAGGACACGAAGAATCGGTCCTTCAGATCCTCGACCGAGAGGTTCCGATTCGTCTTCGCATCGAGGAGGAACGGCACCGCGGACGCTTCGGGAACCAGCACCGCACCTGCAAAGTAGTTCGCTTCGACACGCTGGCGAAGGAACTCTCCGAAGTCCTTCGGGTCCGGGTGGTCGAGGGCGAAATGGCCGAGCGTCTGGAGAATCACCGAACGCGCCTGCTTCGAATCGAAGCTGTCGCGACCGTGCACGTAGATCTTGCCGTTGCGGGTATCGGTGACGGACCGTACCGATGCCGGGACGTCGGGGGTCCTCGTCACGGTGAACCCGAAGTGGGATGCCAGGGCGTTGAGGTCCCCCTTCGACATCGCCCCCTGCCCCGAGTAGCCGATCGCATCAACGGCTTCTGCTGCGAGATGCTCGATCTCTGCGAAGTAGTTTCCACGCGCTGTCATCTCGGCCCTCAGTTGAGCGTTCGCAGCGCGCGCCTCGTCCCTCGTGAAGGACGCAGCTGCGTCTCTGCCACGGAGTTCCTCGTACAGGCGAACGATGTGCTCGAGCGCAGCATCGGGGATTCGTGATCCGGGTTTGAGATAGGGAAGGCCGAGATCTCGATACGCCTGATCACGCTGCGCACGTTCGATGGTGACCTCGAGTTCGGCCCGCCGGGTCGGAGCCTCCGGTCTCAGGAGTTCACCCGCGTCGACACCTAGGGCAACAGAAAGGTCGTTGATCACCCCGAGTTTCGGCTCCCTCTTCCCGTTCTCGAGAAGCGAGAGGTACGGCGCAGGCTTGCCGACCAGCGAGCCGAGATCGTCGAGGGTCATCCCCGCTCGCTTCCGGAAGTACCGCACGCGCTGCCCGAACATCAACGGGTCGATCGTCGACATGAAGAAACCCACCTCCCTTGATTTGTGGCAACTATAGCATTTCTTATCTTCGCTGTAGTTTGCTCATGTGGCATTTTTAGCCTTTCCTGCCGGTACACCGAAAGGATGGGCATGAGCGAGATCACGATCACGGGCCGGATGGAGTCGGAGTACGAGGCGATCCTGTCAGATGACGCGCTCGCGTTCATCGCCGACCTCCACACACGGTTCGACCCCGCGAGGCGAACGATCCTCGACCAGCGCGAAGATCGCCAGCTCCAGATCGAGCAGGGCGCCGATCTCGAGTTCCTGTCCGAGACGGCCGATGTTCGCTCGTCGTCGTGGAGTGTCCTTCCGGCCCCGGCCGATCTCGAGGATCGTCGCTGTGAGATCACCGGGCCCACGGACCGCAAGATGGTCATCAACGCCCTGAACTGCGGAGCGAAAGTGTTCATGGCCGATTTCGAGGACTCGAACTCACCGACGTGGGACAACATGGTCCGGGGCCAGATCAACCTCTCGGACGCCATCCGCCGCCGGATCGACTTCACGAACGAGCAGGGTAAGCGGTACGAACTCGCCGACACGACTGCGACCCTGATGGTTCGACCCCGCGGATGGCATCTCGTGGAACGTCACGTGTCGGTGAACGGGCAGGCGGTATCTGGCTCACTGTTCGACTTCGGGTTGTACTTCTTCCACAACGCTCAGGAGCTGATCGAGCGGGGCTCCGGACCGTACTTCTATCTGCCGAAACTCGAGGGACACCTCGAAGCCCGGCTGTGGAACGACGTGTTCACGTATGCACAAGAGACCCTCGGCATCCCCGTGGGAACGATCAAGGCGACGGTACTGATCGAGACGATCCTCGCTGCGTTCGAGATGGAAGAGATCCTCTTCGAACTGCGCCAGCACTCGGCAGGCCTCAACGCTGGTCGGTGGGACTACATCTTCTCGATCATCAAGAAGTTCCGATCACGGGAGAGCTTCTCACTCCCCGACCGTGGCCAGATCGGTATGACCGTCCCGTTCATGCGGGCCTACACGGACCTGTTGGTCGAAACGTGTCATCGTCGTGGTGCCCACGCCATGGGTGGCATGGCCGCGTTCATCCCTTCACGGCGCGACGAAGAGATCAACAGAGTCGCCATGGCCAAGGTGCGCGAAGACAAGACACGTGAGGCCTCCGACGGTTGCGACGGCACCTGGGTCGCACACCCCGACCTCGTGCCACTCGTCACAGGCATCTTCGACGAGATCCTCGGCGATGCACCCAACCAGCTCGACAGGCAGCGTCGCGACGTCTCAGTGAACGCTACCGACCTCACCGACTTCTCGGTGCCCGGCGGAACGATCACCGAAGGCGGCGTGCGACAGAACGTCGATGTCGCTATCCAGTACATCGCCTCCTGGCTTCGCGGCACAGGAGCAGCTGCGATCTACAACCTGATGGAGGACGCAGCGACCGCAGAGATCTCCCGCTCACAGATATGGCAGTGGATCCACTCGGGATCACAGACCAGCGACGGGACGGCGATCACATCCGACTATGTTCGCACGATCGCCGGCGAAGAGACCGCCCGCCTGCGCAGCGAGCTCGGTGACGAGATCTACGACGCTTCACGGTTCGAAGACGCTCGTGCCCTCTTCGAGCAGGTTGCGCTCGCACATGAGTTCCCCGACTTCCTCACCCTGCCCGCCTACGAGATCCTCGAGACCTGACACCGACACCACGGGAGTGAACATGACGAACGAAGGCATCATCGCAACCCGGGCGGCCCGGATCAGTCGGGATTGGGACACCAACCCACGCTGGGCCGGGATCGAGCGCGACTACTCGGCGGCCGACGTGGTCAGGCTCCAGGGCTCCTTCGTGGAGGATCGTACGATCGCTACGACCATGGCCAACAAGCTGTGGGACCTCCTCGACTCGGAGGAGTACGTCAACGCTCTCGGCGCCATGACGGGAGGCCAGGCCGTCCAGATGGTGCGAGCAGGCCTCCAGGCCATCTACCTCTCCGGCTGGCAGGTGGCAGCCGACGCGAACCTCGCCGGATCCGTCTACCCGGATCAGTCGCTGTACCCGGCCAACTCTGGGCCTGAGCTCGTCGCGAGGATCAACAACGCGCTCAAGCGGGCAGACCAGATCGAGTGGTCCGAGGGGGACGGTTCACGCGAGTGGATGGTCCCGATCATCGCAGATGCAGAGTCCGGTTTCGGTGGCGCCCTCAACGTCTTCGAACTCACCAAGGCGTTCATCGATGCTGGTGCTGCCGCGGTGCACCTCGAGGACCAGCTGTCATCCGAAAAGAAGTGCGGTCACATGGGGGGAAAGGTCCTGGTTCCGACCGCACAACACGTCAGGACGCTCAAATCCGCGCGGCTTGCCGCAGACGTGATGGGCACCCCGACGCTCATCGTCGCCCGCACCGACTCGCTCGGAGCAAACCTCCTGACGACCGACGTCGATGAACGGGACAGAGCGTTCACGACGGGCGAGAGAACAGCTGAAGGTTTCTACACGGTCCGCAACGGAATGAAAGCCGCCATCTCGAGAGGCCTCGCCTATGCGCCGTATGCGGATCTCATCTGGTGTGAGACGTCGACACCGGACCTCGATGAGGCCGCTGCGTTCGCCGAAGCGATCCACGCGCGGTACCCGGGCAAGATGCTCGCGTACAACTGTTCACCTTCCTTCAACTGGAAGCGGCATCTCGACGACGCTACGATCGCGACGTTCCAGAAGGAACTGGGCGCGATGGGTTACCGATTCCAGTTCATCACCCTTGCAGGGTTCCACGCGCTCAACGCCACGATGTTCGATCTCGCCAGGGGTTACGCCGAGCGGGGTATGGAAGCCTACGTCGAGTTGCAAGAGGCCGAGTTCGCCATGGAGGCCGTCGGGTACACCGCAACACGCCATCAGCGTGAAGTCGGGGCCGGATACTTCGACCAGGTCAGTCAGGTGATATCGGGAGGCGACTCCTCGACCCTCGCCCTCGAGGGCTCCACCGAAGAAGCGCAGTTCTACGACGGCGAGGAGTGACTCACGCGAAGGCCGGCATCACTTCACGAGCGAACAGTTCCATACCGTTCGTCGTGTACGCGGCCTCGGCGAAGTAGATGATCGCGTACCCCATCCCTGCAGCTTCGTACGCCTTCAAGTGCTCGACGATCTGGTCCGGGGTGCCCACGACTGCACCGATTCCTCCAAAGAGTCGGTTCATCGAAAGGTCTGGATCGTCGAGGACCGTGGCGAACCGTGTTCGCAGCGCCCCTTCTGCTGCATCGATCTGTGCAGCGTTCTCCCCGATCAGAACGTTGAAGTTGGAAGTCCGTGTGATGCTGGCAAAATCTCGCCCTTCGCGCTCACAGTGCTGCTCGAGGACCGCCGACTTGTCGATGAAGGACTCGAGCGTGCCACCGAAGTTCGTGTAGTCGGCGTACCTTGCGGCGGTGTGCAGCGTGTACCTCTCACCACCTCCCGCGACCCAGATCGGGATCATCGGATCCTGGATCGGTTTCGGCTGACAGATCGCGCCATCGATCGTGTAATGCTCGCCTGCGAACGACGCTTCGTCTTCGCTCCACATCATGCGCATGATCTGGACCGCCTCATCGAGTTCGCCCAGGCGCACGGAGGGTTTCGGAAACGGATACCCGTACGCCTTGTACTCGTGTTCGTACCATCCTCCACCGATCCCCATCTCCAATCTGCCGTTGGAGATGACGTCGATCGATGCAGCCACCTTTGCGAGGTACGAGGGGCTGCGGTAGCCGTTGCAGGTACACATCTGCCCGAGCCGTATCGTGTCGGTCACCGCCGCTAGGGCTGCCATGAGCGTCCACGCCTCATACGTGGCCTCCTGGGTCGGGAGCGGAACCGTGTGGAAGTGGTCGTACACCCACACCGAGGTGAAGCCGAGAGCCTCGGCCGTCTTCGTCACGTCGACCATCGTGCTCCAGTGATCGGACGTGTCGATCCCTACGAGATCCAGGCGCCATCCCTGAGGGGTGAATGCTCCGAACTTCATGGCCGTGTTCCTCCCTCGTGAGCGATCGCGTCCATCTTATCTACAAGGCCTCGAGCACAGCGTGGGCGATCGACGTCAGAACGTCCTTGGCCTGCTCCGGTGGGAGCCGATCGCTCGTCGGGTCGGCGTCGTAGGCGTTGATGGCCCAGATACAGGAACGCGCAACGATACGCGCCTCATCTGACGAGAGCCCCTCGTTGGAACCCACGACGGCTGCGGCCCACGCATCGAGGTACACGGCGTCGTTGCGACGTACCTTCGCCCGGTACTCCTGGGGAAGCGACTGCAACTCCTTGAGGAACAGCGTCGTGGCGACACGGTGTTCGACGACGAACTCGACGTGCGTGCGAACCAGGAGGCTCAACGCCTCATCGGGTGGAAGACCCCGCGCAACGTCGATACTGTCGCGCAAGATGAGCCAGACTCGATCGAAGACCTCCATCAAGATGTCCTCTTTGCTTGCAAAGTGCCGGTAGACACCGGGACCGGTGATCCCCGCTGCGGCTCCAATGTCGTCGATCCCGGTTGCGTGATACCCGTCCCGGTCGAACAGATCAGTCGCTACAGCGATGATCCGTTCCTTGCGCTCCTGGCCGCGCTTCGTCGGGGAAACAGGGTTCTGACCGGCCTCGTCCGACACCCGCACCCCGATCAGAGCCCGATCACGTCGGCAAGCCGATCTCTGTAGCTGTCGAGCGAACCGAGCAAGAGCGACGTGGACTTGGCACGCTTGAAGTACAGATGTGCATCATGCTCCCAGGTGAACCCGATCCCGCCGTGCACCTGTATGTTCGCACCGGCAACGGCGAGGTACGCGTCGGAGCACACCGAACGTGCAAGGGGAACCGCGACCGGGCCCTCAGCAGGATCGTCGATCGTGCGCGCCACATGCCAGGCAGCGGATTTCGAGTGGTCGACGTCGACGAGCATGTTCGCACACATGTGTTTGATCGCCTGGAAGGATCCGATCGCCCTTCCGAACTGGTACCGGGTCTTTGCATACTCGGTTGCCATCTCGAGGCAGCGCTGTGCCCCACCGACCTGCTCCTGCGCCAGAGCAGCGACACCGACATCCACAGCTCGACGCACGGCATCGGGACTCGGTCCACCGCCGAGATACGCGTCCTCAGGCACGACAACGTTGTCGAACGTGACCTGCCCGAGAGGCCTCGTCGGATCGAGCGACGGCGTGTCGGTCACGGTGAGGCCCGTCGCATCCCTGCCCACGGCGAACAGCCCCGTCTCGCCGTCGACGATCGCGCTCACCACGAACAGGTCGACGTTGGGCGCATCCGTCACGAAACGCTTGGTCCCAGAGATCGCCCATCCGTCATCGACGCGTTCCGCCGAGGTCGCGATCGACGTCACACCGTCACAGTGCGGAGTCTCGAATGCAGCAAGTGAGCCGATGGCCTCTCCGGATGCGATCTGTGGCAGGAGGGCAGCTTTCTGGCCATGATCGCCCGACTCGAGGATCGCTGTGGCGGCAAGGAGGGACGACAGCAACGGAACGGGCGTCACCATTCGTCCGAGCTCCTCGAACACGACGGCCATCTCGGCGAACCCGTACCCGGCTCCTCCGTACTCCTCTGGAACGGCGAGACCGATCAAACCCATCTCTGCGAGGCCTCGCCAGACATCCCGGTTGAACGCGTCCGTCGTCAACGACATGTCGCGTACCGAGTCGAGCGTGGCGCTTGCTTCAACGAGCTCACGCACGGTGGAGGCGAGCATCGTCTGTTCTTCACTGCGGATGAACGTGATCGCATCAGCCACGTGGGACCTCCTTCCATGGAAGATCCTTGTCCACACGGGGTTCCCCGGGAAGTCCGAGTACCCGCTCACCGAGGATGTTGCG
>JAJRYI010000477.1 GCA_024275815.1 Actinomycetes bacterium
AGCTCAACGACGACGACCGTCGCAACGGCCTCGACCACCACAGCGTCAGGGTTCGAACCAGCTGTCTCGACAACGACGACCGTGGCAACGGCCGAGACGACCAACGACACGACACCAACGACCACAGAGGCTTCGGCCGCTCCCGCTGCGTCGAACGGCGACATCGAGGCTCTCCTCGACACACTCGACGACCTACTGAGTGACCTCGACGGTCAACTCGACGGCCTCGACGATGCCGTGGATGAATCTGCGGACAGCATCACCCAGGACGAAGGAGATATTGGACAATGAACCGACTCAAGAAACTGCTCACCGTCGGGATCGCAGCAGGCATGCTTGCAACCCTTCCCGCTACGGCGAACGCACAGACCGATGAACGGCCCCCGACAACGGCGACTGCTCGAGGCACAGAGACGACAGCCACGCGGCCATCGATGGACTCCATCAAGGAGCGAGCAGCCAAGGCCATCGAGCGAAGGCTCGACACGCTCGACGAGCTCACCAGCCGGGTGACGGGCAGCGAACACATGACCCCCGGCCACAAGAGCACACTCCTCGGTGAGTACGCATCGGCGAGCTACGGGCTCGGTGTTCTCGGTGACCGGATCGAGGCGGCAACCACCTACGAGCAACTCCGGGTGCTCGTTCCCAAGATCGCGTCCGACTTCCGCATCTACCTGGTCGTGGTCCCCAAGACCCGCCAGGTCAACGCGTCGGACCGGGTCGGCGACGCCGTCGTGCGCCTCGACGAAGCAGCAGACAAGACCGCCGAAGCGATCCGGCGCGCCGAGGAAGCCGGCTACGACATGACCGATGCAAAGCGGTGGCTCGTATCGGCACGTGACGACATCGCCGAGGCGCGCAACACCGGTGTTCCCGTCGCCAACGACGTGATCGGTCTCCAGGCATCGGACTGGCAGGAGCCTGCCAAGAGCACACTCGAGCAGGGCCACCGTCGTCTGCTCAACGCCAGCGTGGATCTTCGCAAGGCCAAGGCATCCCTTGAACAAGCCAAGCAGGCCATCGAGGACGCCATCGGCTCCGACGCCTGACGAATCGAGATGCGACACGAGGTGGGGGTTGCAGTGACGACCCCCACCTCGTCGCGTCCGCCCCTCGCCCCTCCCCGGCCGACCCCCGATCCGCTGTCTGGCGCCGTGATTCCGGCCTCTTTCTCCCGTCCCCCCCCTCAGGGGGGACAAGCGAGTCTGCGAGCGAGGGGGGACAGAAGAACGCCAGGGTCTGCAGAGATAGAGTGCAGATCCCAACACCGAGAAGCCCGTACCGCGAACGATGCAGACACGGGAGCGGGGAGGAATGTACGCTGGCGTCGTGACATCGAGAGACCAGAACATCGAGCGTGCGTTCAACAGCGACCCGTACGTGAGGGCACAGGGGTTCCTTCTCACCGAGGTGACCGACACGGAGATCACCGTTTCGATGATCGTGCGCGAGGACCAGGTCAACTTCCACGGCGGGACACACGGCGGCGTGCTCTTCTCACTCGCAGACTGTGCGTTCTCGCTCGCCTCCAATGCTCACGGGGACCCCGCCGTTGCAATCGATACGCACCTTGCGATCACGTCACCATCGGGGCTCGGAGACGAGTTGACCGCCACTGCACACGAGATGACCCGGGGTCGTTCGCTTGCCACCTACCGTGTCGACGTCACCCGCGGTGATGGACGCATCGTTGGGCTCTTCACCGGAACGGTGTATATCAGGTCAGCCGGGGGCTGAGCGCTGTCGGCTGTCGGCTGTCGGCTGTCGGCTGTCGGC
>JAJRYI010000478.1 GCA_024275815.1 Actinomycetes bacterium
CGATCGCCTTTGGACCACCCCATCAACTGGAGGGGAAGTTCGATGTTCTCGGTGACACTGCGCCACTTGAAGAGGCCCGACGTCTGGAACGCCATTCCGTAGTCACGATCGAGCCGAGCCTGGTCTGCAGACTTGTCGTTGACACACACCTCTCCGTCGGTGGGGTGTGTGAGGGCGCCGATCAGACGGAGGAGCGTCGACTTGCCACAACCCGATGGACCGATGAGAGACACGAAAGAGGTGTTGGCGATCGTCAGGTTGATGTCGTCGAGCGCTGCCACCTCGTTCGGTTTCCCGGGGTTGAAGACCTTCGAGACGCCGGAGATCTTCACGGCACAGCTTGCGGTATCGGTCATAGTGAGAGCGGCTCCTCTTTGCGCTTCGACAGGACGATGTACTCGACGAGGACGACGAAGCCGACTGCCACGATCCCCAACACGGCTGCACCAACGACCGTCGCGTAGAGCCGCGACGGCCCGGTCGTGTAACGGCTCGCGAAGTCCAGGATCAACCGTCCCAAGCCTCCTGAGACTCCCCCGGAGATCTCGCCGACGATCGCCCCGACGATCGCTGCAGTCGCCGCGATCTTGAACGCTGCGAACAGGTACGGCACCGAGGCAGGGAGCTGAAGCCGGATCAGCGTCTGGCGTCTCGTCGCTGCGTAGGACCGCATCAGCTCCATCGCTGCAGGGTCGGCGGACTGCAACCCCTTGATCCCGTTCATCGCAACCGGGAAGAACGTGAGATACGCGGCGATGATCGACACCGACATCCACGTCTTCCACTCGAATGGGAGCCACCCCAAGTTGTTCGACCCCCAGATGACGATGATCGGCGCGATCGCAACGAGGGGAACCGTCTGGGATGCGACGAGGTACGGCGACATCCCCGACTCCAACCATCTCGAACGCAACATGACGATGGCGATTCCGAGCCCGAACACGAGGCCGAACACGAAACCGAGAACGGCTTCTCTGAACGTGAAGAGACCCGCCTCCAAGATGAACGCTGCCAGTGGCTTGCTCGAGTTCCTCTGGGGCGGCCGAGCGAACTCGGCAACGATGTCACGCAGCGGCGGCATCGTGAGGTTGTCGGTGCGCGGCAGTACCTTGCCGATCACCGGCCAATCCGTCTGCGCGTCGCCGATCGCCTGACCGAACGCCTTGTACCCGGTATAGGTGAGAGCCAGGACGACGATGAACACGAAGAACACGAGTACCCGACGCGCCGACCGCCGCACGGCGGCGGCGCGCTCGAGCTTGCGAATCGCCTGGGCTGCTTCGTCCCGAGATGTCATCGAGCTATCTCACCTCTCGAGGTCCGTCACGACGGGTCATACGTTCTGCGGGAATCCGAGGTCGATCGCGCTCGTTGCCGGATCGGGCCAACGCGACGTTATGACCTTCGCCTTCGTGTAGAAGCCGATGCCCTCGGGCCCGTATGCATGTGACGTTCCGAACAAGGACTCTCCCCAACCCCCGAAGCTGTAGTACGCAACAGGGACGGGAACGGGTACGTTGATCCCGACCATCCCTGCATCGACATCGACCTGGAAGCGGCGTGCAGCACCGCCGTCACGCGTGAAGATGGCAGTGCCGTTCCCCCACGGGTTCGCGGCGATCATGCTGATCGCTTCCTCGTAGGTGTCTACACGGGCAACGGTGAGCACCGGGCCGAAGATCTCCTCTTCGTAGCACGCCATCCCCGGCGTGACGTTGTCTATCAGCGATGGAGCGATGTAGAAACCGTCTCCGTCGAACGCTGCCTCACGACCGTCGACGACGACCGTGGCACCCTCACCGGGGGCGTTCTCGACGAACGATGCGACCCGGTCTCGATGCTCCCGCGTGATGAGCGGACCCATCTGGGACGTTGCATCGGTGCCTGGCCCGACGACGAGTCCCGGGATGCGCTCCTCGATGGCAGCGACGAGAGGATCTGCGGA
>JAJRYI010000479.1 GCA_024275815.1 Actinomycetes bacterium
GCCCCCGACATCGATGGCGAAGGTGTTCTGGGCATCGGGACCGCACGCAGCAACGCAGCGGAAGCACATGATGCACTTGTCGTAGTCCCGGATGTAGAGGTCATCCTCGATCTTGACCTCGCGTCTCTGGCGGGCCCACGAACCCCACCGGTCGGGGTCGACGTCGTAGCGCTCCATGAACTCTTTCGTCGTGTCCTCGACGAGGGACATGTCGACGGTCGATGCGAGCAGTTCGTAGACCGTCTTACGGACGTCGGTGACCCGTAAAGACTCGGTTGCAACGACCATGCCGGGGGTGATCTCGCGCGAGCATGCAGGTACGAGGTTGCGCGAGCCCTCCACCTCTACGACACAGACCCGGCACGAGTTGAACGGTGCAAGCGTCTCGAGGTAGCACAGGGTCGGCACGGTGATATCGATCGAAGCACACGCCTCGAGGATCGTCGTCCCTGCCGAGGCTGCGACCGGTCGACCGTCGATCGTGATCTCGATGAGCGTTTCCGTGGTCCGGGTGGTCACGACGACCTCCCGATGATGCCGATCGCAAGTGCGGACTGCACCGCGGCGGACGCTGCCTGCCCGAGACCACAGATCGAAGCTTCCCGCAGGACCTGGTCGAGGTCACCGAGCAGGGCCAGTTCCGTATCCACCTCCGTCGATCCCGTCCTGATCCGCAGGAGCGTCTCTTCCTGGCGCACCGTCCCCGCACGACACGGCACACAGACGCCACAGGACTCCTCGGCGAAGAAGTGCGCGATCCGCGACACGATGTCGGGAAGGTCGGTGTCGGTGTTGAAGACCAGTACGACACCCGAGCCGAGCCCGATGCCGTGCGCCCTGGTGTCCTCGAACGTCAGCGGCAGATCGAAGTCGGCCTCGGTGATGAACGCACCGGCTGCACCCCCGATGAGGACGGCAGCGACCTCCCCGTCGACTCCCCCTGCAAGGTCGATCAACTCGCCGGTGGTCGCCCCGAACGGCACCTCGTAGACCCCGGGGTCCTTGACGTTGCCTGAGACACAGAACAGCTTCGGACCCTTGGAGTCCTCGGTTCCGATGGCAGAGAACGCTTCGCCTCCGTCGAGAACGATGGCAGGGACGTTCATGAGTGATTCGACGTTGTTGACGAGTGTCGGGCGCCCGAAGACACCGGCCTGGGTGGGGAAGGGCGGCTTCTGGCGTGGCTCGCCTCTGAAGCCTTCGATCGAATTGAACAGGGCGGTCTCCTCGCCACAGATGTAGGCACCCGCTCCCTTACGGAGTTCGATGTCGAAAGCGAACCCGCTTCCAGCGACATCCTCGCCGAGGTACCCGCCGGCACGAGCCTGATCGAGTGCCTCGTTCAACCGGGCATGTGCGATCGGATACTCACCGCGGATGTAGATGTAGCCGCGTTGTGCGCCGACGGCGTACCCGGCGATCGTCAACGCCTCGATGAGTCCGAACGGGTCCCCCTCCATGAGGACCCTGTCCTTGAAGGTGCCCGGTTCGCTCTCGTCAGCGTTGCAGATCACGTACTTCTGCCCCGTCTCGGCGGCGACCGCGTTCCATTTGATTCCTGCGGGGAACGCTGCACCGCCACGTCCACGCAGACCACTCGCGGTGATCTCAGCGAGGACCTGCTCGGGGCCGATGGCGATGCCGTGAGCAAGGGCCACGTAGCCACCGTTCTCAACGAAGGCTTCGAGAGACGTGGCCTGTCGGGCCAGGAGTGTGGTGCCGGGGGTGGGGTCGGTCGGCTCGACCATGGAGGTGGGCCGATCGACGGAGAGGATCTCGATGACCTGATCCACGGTGACGGGTGCGATGACCACGTCGTCGCCTCCGGCAACCTGAACGAACGCCGCCGAGCCCTTCTCGCACTGCCCGAGACACGGTGAGTGTCTCCACATGCCTCCATCGATCGTCCGTCCTGCTTCACCGAAGCGCTGGGTGAGGTCGGCGAGGAGGCCGTCGACGCCCGTTGCCTTGCACGCGATGTCGTCACAGAGGTGGGCGACGCGCGGTGGCCGTTCGTCGGTAGCGATGAGGTCGTAGAAGGTCGCGACACCGAACGCCTCTGCAGGGGAGACCGGTACGCGTTGCGCTATGTAGTTCAACGCTCCGTGGCTGACCCAGCCGACGGCGCTCTGGACTGCGTGCAGGGCCGGGAGGAGCAGGTGGCGTCGTTCCTGGGACTCGCGGAACCCCCCGTAAGCAACGTGATCATCGGCCGCGGATCGTTCTGTGGCGCCGGACCAGAGAGAGTCGGGGGCACCGAGAACGCTATCGACGGCGCTGCGTTCCTGTGTGGTTGGTGCGTCGGGTGTCGTGCGGTAGTCGATGGTCGGCCTCAGTTTTCCTTGATCGTGTCGATGCGTACGGCCGTCGCCTTGAACTCGGCGGTCCCGGACTTGGGGTCCCAGGCATCGAGCGTGAGGATGTTGACGTCGGCGTCGTCAGGTGAGTGGATCGCCATGAAGACGAGGCCTTTGCGCAGCCCCGAACTGATCCGCACCGGTACCTCGATCGAGCCTCTGCGAGAGGTGACCTTGACCACCTCTCCGTCGTCGACACCGAGAGCGGAGGCCTCTTCGGGGGACACGTCGATGACGGCACCGTGGCGGATCGGTGAGCGGAACCCCCCGGATTGCACGCCGGTGTTGTAGCCATCGAGGCGGCGTCCCGTCGTGAGCCTCACGGGGAACTCGTCGTCGAGTGGGTCGACGGGGGGCACCCAGTCGACGCTCGAGAACGGAGCGGGCTCGCGTGGCAGTGGATCCTCCCACAGCCACCCATGGAGGAACAGTGTGCCGGGATGATCCTCGCTCGGGCACGGCCACTGGAGTCCGCCGAGCGTCTCGAGCCGGTCGTAGGACATCCCTGCGTGTATCGGGCTGAGACTGCGTAGTTCGTCCCAGATCTCTTCAGCGGTGCGGTCGGGCCAGTCGGCCCCGAGTTGCCTGGCCACGAGGGTGAGGATCTCCACGTCGTCCTTGGCCTCTGCCGGCGGCTCGAGCGCCTTGTGGATCCGTTGGACTCGCCGCTCGCTCGACGTCACCGTGCCCTCTGTCTCTGCCCAACCAACTGCGGCCGGGAGGACGACGTCGGCGAGTTCGGCGGTCTTGGTGAGGAAGATGTCCTGGACGACGAGGTGATCGAGTCCTTCGAGGAGTTCGATCGTGCGACCGGTGTCGGCTTCGGACTGGGCGGGGTTCTCTCCCAGGATGTACATGGCGCTGAGTTCGCCACTCTCCATGGCGTCGAACATCTGGGTCACGTGCCGGCCGTTCTCGGGAGGGATCGACGTGCCCCAGGC
>JAJRYI010000056.1 GCA_024275815.1 Actinomycetes bacterium
CCGGCGGCCCCGACGGCACCACGAAACACTGGCACTACTACCACGTCCGCGCCCGCCGTTAGGCCTCTGGCGTCCGCAAGCGCAATATGTTGCGGTTCTGGACGCCAGAGTCCTAGGGAACGGGGAGGGTGAGGAGGTCGTGGGCGGCGATGATCGTGCCGTCGAAGGACTCGGCGGCACGGGCGACCATCGTATCGATGGCCTCGGAGGGCTTCTGGCGGATGTGGGTCAGGACCAGGAGGCCGACCTGAGCCTCGGCAGCGATCGCTACCGCCTGGGGCACTCCTGCGAGGATCTTGTCGGTGAGGAACTCGTCGTACGCCGAGGTGATCTCGTCCTCGGCGAGGTAGGCGCACATGACCAGTACGTCTGCGTCCACGGTGAGTAACCCGAGGTCACGTCCAGCCACGGCGTCTCCCGAGATCGCGACGCTGCGACTGTCCGCCGCGACGCGGTATCCGATGGCCGACCACTCGTCTGGTGACAGATCGAGCTCGGCTGCACCGTGTTCAACCTCCCCGACCATGACTTCCACGCCGCGATGCAGTGTCACGTGCCCGGCGATGATGTCGCGCACGTCGACCATCGATCCCGGGGGATCCAGCTTTCGTGTGAGCGCCCATTCTTCAGCGATCCGGAAGTTGATGTCCCTGGCGTACACCTCTGAGAACAATGAATCGACGATGCCCATGGTGCCGGGAGGCCCGAAGATGCGGAGCGGTTCGGTGCGTCCGTTGTTCCACATCGCCATCAGCAGATCGCCGAGACCGCCGATGTGGTCGAAGTGGTGGTGGGTGATGAAGATCGCATCGAGGTCGACGACGTCGACACCGGCACGCACCAGTTGCGTCGCAACGCCACGCCCTGCGTCGAAGAGGAGGTTCAGCCCCGCGGCTTCGACGAGTGTTGCAGGCCCCTGACGGGTTGGATCGGGCCGGGGCCCTCCGGTTCCGAGCGTGGTGATGCGCATAGGGGCACCCTAGAGCCGAGTCGGTGGCCGTGGGCCGAGAGCCGATGGCCGACGGCGTCTTCGGCTACTTCTTCGATTGCTCGTAGAAGGGGTTCTCACCAGCGTTGTGGTCGGTGGCATCGATCACCTGGAGAATGTCGGGAACCATTGCAACGATCGTCGACTCGATGCCCTGGGACAGTGTCACCGCGGCAAGGCCGCATCCCTGGCATCCTCCTCCGAGGCGTACGTAGGCAACGGTTCCCTCGATCGCGGCGAGTTCGACGAACCCACCGTGGGAGGCGATTGCAGGGTTGATCTGAGTCTGGATGACGTGCTCGACCTGCTCGGCCACCGGCCCGGACAGGTCGGGGGGAGGACCATCGCCGAGGATCTGGGGAGATGGAGAGTTCGGGTTGTCGATGCTCATCCCGGGCTGGAGAAGGTTCGTGGACATGCCGAGTGTCGCACCGGTGAGATTGGCGACACTGCCTGGAGGGATCGCAACGGGGAGGTCACCGTGGTGCTCGATGACGTCTTCGGGATCGAGCTGGTCGACCGGGGTCATGTGCATGGCGTAGGTGAACTCGGTGCCCTTTGCTCCCGAGATGGCGAGGACGAGAGCGAGGCCCTCGGCGTCGGGCTCCATGGAGCGGATCTCGAGGAGTTTCTCGAGAGCGTCGTCTTTGATCGTGAGGATGCGAGAATCAGTGGTCATGACTGCGAGCCTATCGTTGGGTTCCTACGGCCGATCTGCCGATGATACGGACCCAACGCCACGAAGAAGACGAAAACCTCTGATCGTTTTGGTGATTCCGTCTGGGAGTTACCGCACGGTGGACTTCATCGTTGCCGCCAGAGACCTTCGGGTAGACCTCGTTATAGCGTCCGATGGCGACCTTCCCATGGGTGGACTCGGGAAGGCCAGGACACTGACCATCGATTTCACGCGACCTGAGTGGTCAGCCTCACGGATCGTGAACCTCAAGCCATCACCGGATGCGGTCATCGCAGACGGTGACCGGGGTGTCGTGATCGCGGCGATGGCCTCCGGCATTCTGGGTGTCTCAACGAACCCGGTCGGTGCGGTATCTGCCACACGGGACAAGGCGCACATGCGTGGTCTGCTCGCGAACGCCGGGGTACCTCAGCCGCGGTATCAAC
The DNA here is from genome assembly GCA_024275815.1 of Actinomycetes bacterium. GTDB lineage: Bacteria > Actinomycetota > Acidimicrobiia > Spongiisociales > UBA5794 > JAMBLL01. Next base: position 2,114 of record JAJRYI010000056.1, read on the forward strand.
TCGCGAAGCGGGGAGCCGTTGGATCGTGTGCTGTGAACATCGGGTTCCCCTGTGTGATAAAGCCGCGAGGGCTGTCGGGGAGCAGGGGAGTCATCCGGATAGATGCACTCGACGAAGCAGACGTAGTCGAGGAACGGATCCGGCACATCGTCGATGATTCCGGGGACGACCCCGATGCAGAACTCGTTGTCGAGTCGTTCATCCCCGGAGACGAGGTGGCGCTCGAAGGGATGCTTGTCGACGGTGAACTCGTCGTCCTCGCACTACTCGACAAGCCCGATGCGCTCGACGGCCCGTACTTCGAAGAGTCGATGTTCATCACGCCATCGCGACATGACCCCTCGGTTCGCAGCGAGATCGCTGCTGTGGTTCAGGCATCCACCCGTGCGTTGGGTCTCGTCACCGGTCCCGTCCACGCAGAGATTCGTCTCGGGCCGCGAGGCGTCATGGTGATCGAAGTTGCGGCTCGCTCGATCGGAGGCCTGTGTGGGCGTGCTCTGACGTTCGGACTTCTCGGTGAATCTCTCGAATCGCTGATCCTGCGTAGCGCTCTCAGCTTGCCCGGCAAGGACCTCGACGTTGCTGCCCCTGCGACCGGAGTGATGATGATCCCGATACCTCGAGCGGGCACACTCATCGCCGTCGATGGTGTCGAGGATGCCCTTGCCATCGACGGTGTCACCGAGTTCGATCAGACGATCCCGAACGGCAAGCCGGTCATCCCTCTGCCGGAAGGGGACCGCTACCTCGGGTTTCTTTTCGCCAGGGGAGCGACACCGGGTGACGTCGAAACAGCTCTGCGCGGCGCGCACCGGTGTTTGACCATATCGATCGACACGGACGTCGACGTCGACACCCTGATGCCGCGATGTGATCCAGAGTGATACACACGGGATCGCTGCTCAGGTGAGGAGGCTCGCGGCTCCCCAGATCGAGATGAGCAGGCCGACGGTGAGGAGCCAGTAGGCACGCGCAGCGCGAAACTCCCCCGTAGCCTCCTTCGGCGTGATGCCGCGGTGATGCTGGATGATGGCGTAGAGATTGCCGAGCACCATCGCAGCACCGAACGCCAGTGCGATCTGCTTGACGAGCAGATTGAGATCGAGGAGTTGTTCCACGGCGCACAAGCTACCCGGTATGGGCGTAAACCAGCGGCCCGATACGCTCACATGTCATGTTGAGGAACCACCGACCGACGTCGAACCGACCTATGCCATCGGCCCGCAAGGGTGTGCTTTCGATCACCCTTTGGGCGTTCGGACTCGCGACGTCGCTGTTCCTGATCGGGATGTGGGGTCGTACCGTCAGCGTGGATACACCCACCATCGAGGCTTCGGCGCGTACGGTGATCGATGCAGAGATCGCAACGGAACGGATCAACGCCTGGTTCGAGGATGGACTCGCTGCTGCGGCTGCGACCGACTCAGACACCGTCCATGCGGTCGCCGAAGAGATCCGGTCGACCCCGCAGTACAGCGCTGCGGTCGAGACGATCATCGCGCAGTTCATCGACTCGTTGTTCGTCCCCGAAGGTGAAACCCCGGTCCTCGATCTCGAG
>JAJRYI010000480.1 GCA_024275815.1 Actinomycetes bacterium
CGAGGCCCCGACGTCGGGACGAACGCCGGTACGAGGGCGGCGCTCATCGGCGGCGCCGACGGCAGCTCGAACGTGGGTATCTCCCATCTCCTCGGTGTCGATCCCCGCGGCACCCACGGCCACTCGATGGTGCAGCTCTTCATAGCGCTCGGAGGGGGAGAGATCGCCGCGTTCCGTGCGTACGCCGAGATGTACCCCGACGAGTGCGTACTTCTCGTCGACACGATCGATTCGCTCGGCAGCGGTATCCCGAACGCCATCACCGTGTTCGAGGAACTCCGCCGTGCCGGTCACGAACCGATCGGTATCCGACTCGACTCAGGTGACCTAGCGCACCTCGCCGTGCGCGCTGCAGTCATGCTCAACGACGCCGGGTTCCCCGACACCTCGATCGTGTTGTCCTCGGATCTCGACGAACTCGCGATGTGGCAGATCCGGGCACAGATACACGAGGAGTCACCCTCCTACGGACTCGATCCGGAGTCGGTCACGGACAGGTTGATGTACGGGGTTGGGACCCGCCTGATCTCATCGAACGGGTACCCGGCCCTCGGCGGTGTCTACAAGCTCGTCGGGATCGATGACGGTGGAGAGTTGAAGCCCGCGATGAAGATCTACGAAACCCCCGAGAAGATGCCGCTCCCCGGGGACAAACGGATCTGGCGGGTGTACGACCAGCGCGGGCTCGCAACGGCTGACGTCGTGTCGGGGGCAGCCGAGACGATACGCGCCGGAGATGAGATCCACGTCCATCACCCCCACCGTGCCGGTGTCGCGCGGGTCGTGAGCCCATCTGACACCACAGAGGTCGAGAAGCTACTCGTGACGGTGCACAGCGGAGGGAAGCGTCACGACGGGTCCCCCGACCTCGAGGAGCTTCGAAGGCGCCGGGCCGTGGACCTCGAACGTCTCGATGTCGGTGTGCGCAGGCTGATCAACCCGCACCGCTACCACGTGTCGGTCACCGATACCGTCAAGGAGTTGCAGCAGCGTCTCATCGCTGAGGCACGTTCCTGATCTTCATCCGTTGAGGGATCAGACGATCGACACACCCGCGGCCAGCATGTCACGGCACGCCCGAGATCCATCACCCGGTGCCAGGTCGACGGCAGCGATCCCATCGGCGAGCAGGGTCGTGGTGAAACCGAATCGGGTGGCGTCGATCGCCGTCTCTTTCACGCAGTAGTCGGTGGCCAACCCGAGGACGTAGACGTCGGTGACCCCGGCGTCTGTCAGGATCTGGTCGAGACCCGTGGAACTCTCCTCGCCGCTCACCGGGTCCCGTAGGGAGAAGCCCGAGTAGCCGTCCTCGCCACCGACACCCTTGCGTACGACGATGCCGAGGTCGGGAAGATCCGGATGGAACGCGGCGCCCCAGGTATCGGCGACGCAGTGCACCGGCCAGATGCCTCCGTCCTTGGCGAAGTGGGGGGTCGATTCGGGGTGCCAGTCCTGGGTGCGAACGATCGTTGCCCCGGTGGTCTGGGCCGTCTGGATCTGCTCATTGATGAACTCGAGCACCCGTGGAGCGCCCTGGACGAACAGCGAACCCTTGGGGTCTGCGAAGTCGTTCTGGACGTCGACGACGATGAGCGCGGTCGTCGGCGTGTACATCATCGGTCCCCGTCGGTCGCCCGATCGAGCGCTTCGGACAGGGTCGTCCATGCAAGATCTGCACACTTGATGCGTACCGGGAATCTCCGTACGCCTTGAAGCGCCTCGAGGTCACCGAGTACCGCTCCGGGCCGCTCGGGGTCGACGGGACTGTCCCCATCGACGATCGTCATCATTACCTTGAACTTGTGCGTCAGATCGCGTGCCTCGTCGATCGATTTGCCGACGATGGCATCCATCATCATCGAGCCGGATGCCTGTGAGATCGAACACCCCTGGCCCTGCATCGCAGCGTCGATGATCAGCCCGTCCTCGACGGCCACATCGAGTGCGAACTCGTCGCCGCACGAAGGGTTGTTGCCCTCTGCATGGACGTGTGGCCCCTTGAGCGATCCACGCTTGCGGGGGTTGCGGTAGTGGTCGAGGATGACCTCTCTGTACAGCTCGTCTAGTTGGGACATATTCGATCGATTCGTTTGGGCGGAGATGGGAAAGGATACCGCTCCCGTAGCTCTCAGATCAGGCGATGCCGAAGATCCGGCGTGCGTTCATCAGTGAGTCGACGAGGAGGTCGACCTCCTCGGGAACGTTGTACAGATAGAACGATGCCCGCGCAGTGGCGGGCACGTCGAGGTACTTCATCAGGGGGCGTGCACAGTGGTGGCCGGCACGCACCGCGATGCCGTCCTGATCGAGGATGGTTGCGATGTCGTGGGGGTGGATGTCGGCGAGCTCGAAGCTGACCGTGCCGCCTCGATGCGTGACGTCTTTGGGTCCGTACACCTTCAGGTCGGGGATCTCTGAAAGTCGCTCGAGTGCATAGGTGGTGAGCTCCTGCTCATGGAGGGCGATGTTCTCCATGCCGACGGCGGTGAGGTAGTCGACCGCAGCGGCGAAGCCCACGGCCTCCGCAATGGGGGGCGTGCCTGCCTCGAACTTGTGCGGTACCGGTGCCCACGTCGATGTCTGGCGTTCGACCATGTTGATCATCTCGCCGCCACCTTCGGTCGGTTCCATCTCCTCGAGGCGTTCGGCCTTCCCCCACAGCGCCCCGATCCCGGTCGGCCCGAGCATCTTGTGTGCCGAGAACGCCATGAAGTCGACGTCGACCTCGGTGACGTCGACGGGGGAGTGGGGGACGAGTTGCGCGGCGTCGAGCACGATGAGGGCCCCGACGGACCGTGCAGCCTTCCCGAGCACATCGATGGGGCCGAGCGCCCCCGTCACGTTGGACATCCCCGAGAACGCAACGACCTTGACGCGTTCGTCGAGTACCGCCTCGAGGTCCGAGGTATCGACGGTGTAGTCGTCGGTGAGTTCGAGGTAGACGAGTTCGGCACCGGTGTGGCGAGCGATGATCTGCCACGGGACGAGGTTGGCGTGATGCTCGGCGATCGTTACGAGGATCCGGTCGCCTTCACCGAGATGGTCGAGGCCCCAGCCATAGGCGATGTGGTTGATCGCCGTCGTGGTCCCCCTCGTGAACACCGTCTGGGCAGCCTGGGCACCGATGAAGGATGCGACTTTGACCCTTGCACCTTCGTACATCTCGGTCGCTTCGTTCGACAGGGTGTGTGCGCCCCTGTGCACGTTGGCGTTCGAGTTGCGGTAGTAGCGGTCCATGGCATCGAGGACGGAGACGGGTTTCTGCGTGGTTGCTGCCGAGTCGAGGTAGACGAGCTTGTGTCCGTTGACCTCACGAGACAGGATCGGGAAGTCTGCGCGGAGGGAGCGCAGATCACTCACTGCGAGATCGCTTCTACCCGGTAGGAGTCGTATCCGGCATCCTCGATCGTGTCGGCGAGCGTAGCGTCACCGGACTCGACGATCGTCCCATCGAGGAAAACGTGGACGACGTCGGGTGTGATGTAGTCGAGCATCCGCTGGTAGTGGGTGATGATGAGGAACCCGCGTTCGGGTGTGCGAAGCCGTTCGACTCCTTGTGCGACGACGCGTAGAGCGTCGATGTCGAGTCCTGAGTCGGTTTCGTCGAGTACGGCGAACTCCGGTTCGAGCACCGCCATCTGAAGGATCTCGTTGCGTTTCCGCTCCCCACCGGAAAACCCTTCGTTGAGGTAACGGTTCGCGAAACTGTCATCCATCTCGAGGGCACGCATGGCCTCGATGACCTTCAGACGCAACTCGAGCACCGTGTAGTCGGTCCCGGTCCTGTTGGAAAGAGCCGTCCGCAGGAAGTTCACCACGGAGACGCCGGGGACCTCCTCGGGGTACTGGAACCCGAGGAACATGCCAGCCTGGCCGCGCTTTTCTGGAGCCCAGTCGGTGATGTCCTCACCCCTGTAACTGATCGTCCCTTCGGTGATCTCATAGCTCGGGTGGCCGAGCAGGACGTTGGCAAGGGTCGATTTGCCCGAACCGTTCGGACCCATGATC
>JAJRYI010000481.1 GCA_024275815.1 Actinomycetes bacterium
CTGTCGGAACCGGTCACCCAGCAGAGCCTCCGTCTTGCCGGAACGTTCTGGGCCCTCGACGTGGCACTCGCCCAGCGACGGCACTTCCCCGCCATCCACTGGAGCCGGAGCTACACCCTCTACGACCTGGGATCCTGGTTCGCGGAGCGCGTCGCCCAGGACTGGGAACAACAACGAAGATGGGCGATCGAGCTCCTGGCCGAAGAGGAACGACTCCAGAACCTCGTCCAGCTCCTCGGACTCGACGTTCTCGCCACAGCCGAGCGTGTGGTGTTCCAGACCGGGCGACTCCTTCGAGAGGACTTCCTCCAACAGTCCGCATTCGATGACACCGACGCTTTCTGTCCGCTCGACAAGCAGTACTGGATGCTGCACGTCATCCGACATCTCCACGAACGGCTTCTTACAACCGTGAACGACGAGATCGCGGTGGAGCGAATGGCCGGCCTCGGAGTCCTCACCGACGTGGCACGGATGCGCACCTGGCCCCCGTCGGACGCCCCTTCTCTTGCACAGTCCCTGATCGAGCGTATCGATGAGGAGGTGAGGTCACTGTGAGCCGAGCTCCGCTGTACGTCGTCGAACTGGCCACCGTGGGGGCACTCGCAGGCCCGTTGCTCTTCGTCGATCGAGCAACGGGAGTCGCCGTCGGCGAAGTCGTCGAGATCGTTGCCCCCGATGGGTCGACCCGACGCGGCCAGGTCCTCGAGATCGACGGCGAGCGAGCCGTCGTGGAGGTCTTCGCAGGCACCCGGGGCCTCGATCTGGCCTCGACGATCGTGCGACTCAGCGGCGAGCCGGCCCGTCTCGGTGTCGGGGTCGATCTTCTGGGGCGGATCCTCGACGGCTCCGGGCGCGCCGTCGACGGTGGACCACCACCGATGCCCGAGTCGTTCTCCGACGTACACGGGGCACCGATCAACCCTGCAGCGCGTCTCCACCCAACCGAGTTCATCGAGACCGGGGTGTCGGCGATCGACGGACTGAACACGTCGCTGCGGGGCCAGAAGCTCCCCATCTTCTCCGGATTCGGACTCCCCTCCGATGAGCTGGCTGCACGGATCGCGACCGACGCCCGGGTCCCAGGCGATGACGAGGGTTTCGCCGTCGTGTTCGCCGCGATGGGCATCACGCATCGCCAGGCAGCGTTCTACCGCCAACGATTCAGCGAAAGTGGCCGTATGCGCCGCAGCGTCGTGTTCCTGAACCTCGCCGACGATGCAGGCATCGAGCGGCTCCTGACGCCACGATTGGCGTTGACGGCTGCCGAGTATCTGGCCTTCGAGCGGGGCATGCACGTGCTGGTGATCCTCACGGACATGACCAACTACTGCGAGGCGTTACGAGAGGTGGCAACTGCCCGAGAGGAAGTTCCGGGACGACGGGGTTACCCGGGCTACATGTACACGGACCTGGCATCGCTCTACGAACGCGCCGGGCGTCTCCGGGGCAGGGGGGGCTCGGTCACCCAGCTCGTGATCGTCTCGATGCCAGACGATGACATCACGCACCCCATCCCGGACCTCTCCGGGTACATCACCGAGGGCCAGATCGTGCTGTCGCGTGATCTGCATCGCAAGGGTGTCGATCCGCCCATCGACGTGCTCCCGAGTCTCAGCCGACTGATGAACGCTGGTATCGGAGATGGGCGAACGCGCAGCGACCACCGCCAGGTCGCCGACCAGCTCTACGCGGCGTACGCACGGGGGCGGGATCTGCGCCGGATGGTCGCAATCATCGGAGAAGCCGGACTCGGAGACGTCGAGCGCAGCTACCTCGAGTTCGC
>JAJRYI010000482.1 GCA_024275815.1 Actinomycetes bacterium
CGAGTGCCTCTTCGGCGCCGGGTTCCCCCAGTGCGTCGAGCGCCTGTACGACCTCACTCGAGAGCTCCTCGACGTGTCTGAGACGATCGAGCTGGCTGCGCAGGGTCTCTTCGTCTCCCGCACGGAAGCCGGCGGTCTCGATCTCTTCGATCTGGAACGCAAGGACGTCGCGTTCGCGTTCGAGGCCTCGCTGATCAGAGCCGAGCGCCTGCATCTCCTCGATGATCTCGCTCAGCGCGCCGTACGCGTGGCGGTAGGTGTCGTAGATTCGCCTGTCACCTTCGGTGAACATCGAATCGATGATGGCCTGGACTCCGTGACTCGTCGTCAACGTGTGCTGGTCATGTTGCGAGACGATGCTCACCATCGGGCCGATGCTGCCAGCCAACTCGCCGGCGGTCACGGGGACACCGTCGAGATACGCCCGGGAACGGCCACTGCCTACGGTGCGCCGGGCGACGACTTCGGTTCCGTCGCCTGTGATGAAACGAGCGGCAACATCTGCAGCGTCTGCGTGGGGGCCGATGAGGTCACGCGACGCGCTGTCTCCACGAGCCAGTCGGAGGGCACCGAGCATCAGGGTCTTTCCCGTCCCGGTTTCTCCGGTGATGACGGTCAATCCTGGGCCGGGCCTGATCGTGGCATCCTGGATCAGGCCGATGTTGGATGCGTGTATCTCGTCAAGCATGGTCGAGGCCGAACTGCTCCCTCACTGCCTCGGGGAAGGGGTGGCGGCCGAGACTGAGGAACCCGATCTTCTTCGGTCCCCTGGCGATCGTGATCTCCTCACCGGGCGCAACGATGCACATCTCGCGACCATCCACGTTGATCCGTGCGGGTCGATCAACCTTCACCGTCAGCGTGACGACCTTGTCCGGTGCCAGGACGATGGCTCGCGTCAGGAGGCTGTGTGGTGCGATCGGGGTCATGATGAGCGCATCGAGGGAGGGATCCACCACGGGGCCACCTGCGGAGAGCGAGTACGCAGTGGAGCCGAGCGGCGACGCAACGATGATCCCGTCGGTGCGGTACGACGCGAGGTCTTCGCCGTTGACGCGCACTGCGACCTCGATGATGCGTTGACTCACGACCTTCTCGACGACGACATCGTTGATCGCAAGCGCTTCGTGGCTTCCCGCCCTCACCGCAACGGTGCTGTGGTACTCGATGGAGTACGTGTCCCTCGCGATGGCATCGGCAAGATCGGGAACCTCATGTTCTTCGAACTCGGCCAGGTAGCCGACCCGCCCGACGTTGACTCCGCAGAGCGGAACGTCGAGATCGAGCGCGGCCGCGGCCGCAGCGAGGACGGTTCCATCTCCGCCGATCGCGACGATGGCGTCGGGACGCTCCATGTCCGCGGTCGCAAGGACACCGAATCCGGCGAGTGCCTCGGCCATCTCGTCGGCGATGTCCCCTGCGTGTGGCTTGTCGTTTCGCACCACGATCCGTATGCGGTTCACGCGCCGGGTCCCCTCGTCATCGTTGCGATCTCATCATCGCCAACGGTACCTGGACCTCGTGTGAACCACGCGACGTACTCCGTGTTGCCTGAGGCTCCGGTGATCGGTGATGTGACGAGTCCGACGCACCCGAGTCCGATGGTCGCGTAGTGTTCGACCACGTCATGGACCACATCGTACCTGACGTGTCCGTCCCGCACGATCCCCCCCCTCCCGACGTTGCCTTTTCCGGCTTCGAACTGTGGTTTGATCAGGAGAACCCAGTCGGCGTGTTCCGAGCCGAGGGCCTCGAGATTCGTCGCCACCGTGCGCAGGGAGATGAACGAGAGGTCTGCAACGACGATGTCGAACGGAGCACCGATGGCCTCCATGTCGACATGACGAACGTTGGTTCGTTCCACGACGGTCACCGCAGGGTCGTTGCGAATCCTCCAATGGAGCTGCCCGTAGCCGACATCGAGGGCGACGACGCTCGCTGCACCTCTCTGGAGCAGGCAGTCGGTGAATCCTCCCGTCGATGCACCGACGTCGATAGCACGCTTGCCTGTCACGGTGATCGGGAACGCGTCGAGCGCGACGTCGAGCTTTCTGCCTGCACGCCCGACGAACCGCTGCGGTGGATTGGTGAGATGGACGTCGTCTTGTGGCGAGACGAGCGTCGACGCCTTGGGTGAGGCGTTGGCGTTGACCCGTACGAGTCCGTTCTCGATGGCCCGTTGAGCCTCGGCCCTGCTTTCGACGAGCTTTCGCCGGACGAGTTCAGTGTCGAGTCTTCGCCTGGTCAGGAGGGTTGCTCCTGGTCGGTGGCGGAGCGGCCATCCGTCGAATCGAGTTCGGCGGCGAGGCTGCTTGCGAGTTCCTCTGCGATCGCGGGAGCATCCGCGGGATCGACGCTCGTGAGCTGCGCGAGGAGCTCTTCGGCACTGACCGGCATATCCGGGTCGATGGGATCCTTCATGACGCCATTATCGCTCATCTTGCGTTCGTGGGTGGTGTTGTGATGCGACCAGAGCTGGAACCGAAGCGATGGTGTCGATGGTGAAAGCTGGTTGACCGTCACCGTGGATCGGGGTTCCCGGGGCGGTGACGCCGGTGAGGACGAGGACCGAACGCCAGCCAGCGCGATTCGCCATGGCGAGGTCCGTCTCGGGCCTGTCCCCCACCAGCCATACGTCAGTTCCCCGTACGAGGGACCGAACGAGGTAGAGCATCGGGTCCTCCGGCTTGCCGCACGTGATGGGGTCTGTTCCGGCGGCCTTGGTGATGGCAGCAACGATCGCTCCTGCTCCCGGTACGGGGCCTTCAGGCGTCGGGAACGTCGCGTCGGTGTTCGTGGCGATGTACGTGGCGCCGTCACGGATGAGGCGGGCAGCTCTTGTGATCGAGTCGTAGTCGATCTGCCGATCGAGTCCGACGACCACGGCCTCTGCGTCGTCGTCGACGAGTTCGAGGCCGGCATTCGAGAGGGTGTCACGAAGACCCTGTTCGCCGACGACGAACACGCTCCGATGTTCTCGCGCCACCCAGCCAGCGGCGGCCATCGCAGAGGTAGCTACATCGACGTTCACACCCTTGAACCCCGTTCGTGCCTCTACATGGCGGAGCACATCGCTTGGTGTCCTGGTCGAGTTGTTGGTTGCGAACACGATGTGCCACCCGAGGTTCGACAGGGTTGCGAGCGCTTCGCCCGCCCCGGGAACTCCGACGTCGCCGAGGTACACGACACCGTCGAGGTCGAAGACGATCGTTCCCGTGTGCGCTGTATTCCCCGTACCATCGGTGTTCATCATGCTTCGTCCATTCTCCCCACTCATCTACGCGTCCGGTGCAGTCGACCGCTACGGCGAACCGACACGACTGTCGTCGGACCGCTCGCCGTCCGACGGTAACCCGATCTCGGTGCGTCTCCTTCATGCGGCAGAGTCGCCGGGATCGTACCGCCGCGGGGAGTTGAGAACACGCACGTTCATAGCCAGAGGCGTCATGGAGGAACTCGACCCAACGTTCGTGCGGTACAGGATCGAACGCACGGGTCGGCCTCCCCTCATCGGCACCGTCGGACTCATCGACATGGACGAGTCGACGTTGCACCCACACGAAGGTGTGATGCCGTCCGCTGTGGCTGCAAGACGGGCGGACATCGAACGAGCCGGAGCACATCTCGAACCGATCATCCTGGCATCCAGAGTCCCGGTTGACGTCGATGACGTCGAAGGCGTCGTGCTTCGCAACGTCGACTACGACGACGAGGTCCATGAGATCGTCGACGTACCGAACGTCTCGAACCGTATCGATTCGAGCGAGTACGTGATCCTCGATGGGCATCACCGGATCGCTGCGACCCGCCAACACTGTCAGATCACCGGAGAACGGCCGTGGATCCTTGCAATGGTGGTCGACACTTCGGCACCGGGGCTGTTCGTGGAGCCCCAGCACAGGGTTCTCGGTGGCCCTCCTTTCGAGATCGAGAAACTTGCAGCTTCCCAAGATGTTGCAGCCTACGACCGGGGCCAGCCCGTGCCTCCTGGATCGGTGGCGATCGTTTCCCGGTCCGTGTCTGTGCTGGTGACCCCGACGGGTAGCAAGCGTCGCGGCGCACTTGGGAGAATCTCGAGCCTCACCCTGGAGGACGATCTCCTCCCCGTCCTCGATCTGTGGGTCGAGGGGTACGCTACCCGTGAAGTCGACGCCTACAGCGAGCTCGACGCGGGTGCGAGAGCTGTTGCGATCATGGGGGACCTCACGATGACCGACGTGGTCGACACGGCGGTCGATGGCATCGTGCTCCCGGAGAAGACGACGTGCTTCAACCCCAAGGTGGCCGTGGGACTCATCGGTGTGGGTCTACCGATCCGCGACTCTGGCTGAGAAGCGTTCCACGACGGTTGCAAGGAAAGCGGTCGTTGAGCGAACCGACTGGACCGAGACCCGCTCATCTGCTCCGTGGAACATCTCGAGCATCTCGGGGAAGGTGACCGACGCATCGAACAGGCCGACCCCGAACGCCGGTATCCCGCGTTCGCGGAAGAAGCGGGCATCGGTGGTGACCGGTGTGAGCGTCGGAGCGAGTCGCCTCGTTCCGATGTGTACCTCGGCGGCGTCGGCGATCGCTTCCCACATGTCGCCGGAAGGGTGCGTGCCGTTCGCTGCCATATCGAGCATGGGTTCAAAGGACAGCGCATCGAATCGGTTAGGTCCGAGGACCTTGCGGAGGTGGTCGGTGATGTCGTCAGCCTCCTGGCCCGGGAGGAGACGGATGTCGACGTCTCCCTCAGCCAGGGCAGCCACGACGTTCGACTTGGTACCTCCTGTGATGACGTTGGGTGAGAGGGTCAAGTGCGTGCATGCATGTATCCACCGTGCGAGCGTCGGGTCGGACTCCGCGATCTCGCGGATCGCTCCATCGACGGTGTCCGCGTCGAGGAGATCGGAGGCCAGGCGCGCGTCGATAGGGAGATGCGGGACGAATCGTGCCCACTGCGGGGTGATGAGCACCGGCTGGGGTGACGATCCGATCGCCGAGAACGCAGAGGCGAGGTCGACAACGGCGTTGTTGCGACCGTACGGCTGGCTTCCGTGCCCTGCGACACCGCGCGCGGTCACCTTGCGCCATGCGGGCCCCTTCTCGGCCACCGTGACGGGGAGCGACACACCGTCGGGCGACGACAGGAGGGGGCCTGCAACTTCCGTCAGCACGGCTTCGCATGCAACGAGGTCCCAGCGGTTCTCGACGAGGTACCGTGCCCCGTAGGTGCCTCCCGCCTCTTCGTCTGCAACCGCCGCGAGGATGACGTCCCCCACCGGTCGCTGTATGGCTCCGTCGGCAAGCGCTTTGAACACGGCGACCATGGATGCAGTGACGTTGAGCATGTCCACGGCTCCCCTACCCCACACGAAGCCGTCGGCGATCGTTGCAGCGAACGGGTCATGTGACCAGCTTGACGGGTCGGCAGGTACGACGTCGAGGTGCGGGATGAGTAGCAGGCGCGGAGCGCCGGGGTCGGAGCCCGGGAGTCGAAATATCACGGATGCACGGCCGGGATGGGGCTCGACGACGGTTCCTTCGGAGCCGAGGTACTCCTGGATGGACCGCACGGATACGATCTCGTTGCCGGAGTCGGGGTCACCGGTGTTGACACACGCATTGCCGATGAGGTCTGCCAGCAGATCCACCGCCGCATCCTGGTATCGAGTGTCGAGCATCGATCTACACCTCGTCGTCTTCGTGATGCATGATGATCGAACGAGCGGCGAAACCGTGAGCTTCGAAGAAGTTCTTGGCCGCTCGTTGGCCGGGTCCCACAGGGGCATCGAAGTAACGGATGTCGCGTGCACGGAGTTCGACGAGGGCAGCTTCGAGCATGCAATGCCCGACACCGACGCCCCGGGCAGGTGGATCCGTGTAGATCAGGCGGATCCTGCCGATCCGGGATCCGCGTGCCCGATCGAGCATCGGCTCGATCGTGGTCCAGATGAATCCGAGTGATGCGCCGTCGATCTCGCCGATCCAGACCATCGAATCATCCGTGTCGAGCGCAGCCGAGACCGAGGACGCGAACGGTTCATCGAGACCGTCGGTGAGTGCCCAGACAGGTTTGCGCACGGTTTGCTCGGACTCCATCTCTCGATAGAGCTCGACCAGTCGTGCGATATCGCCTGTGCGGGCCGATCTGACGGTGATGTGCATGAGCCGAGGGTAGGCAGGCGCCAGCGGTCAGAGAAGCGGGGAACGTTCCCGGCGGCTCAGCGATGGCGTAGGTGATCCCAGCGACGTCGAATCCCCCATCGGGTGATCAGAGCCATCGCTTCGATGGCGATGCGTGTGCTCATCTTGGAGGATCCGTGTACGCGGTCCTTGAAGGTGATGGGCACCTCGACGATGTCGAGGCCGGCCTGCTCGGTTCGCCAGGCCATCTCCACCTGGAACCCGTACCCGGATGCCTGGCAGGTCGAAGGGTCGATCTTGCGCAGTGTCGTGTCCCTGAACGCGCGGAAACCCGCCGTTGCGTCCTTGATGCGCAGCCCGAGCATCCACGCCGCGTAGGTGTTGCCTCCACGCGAGATGGCTTTCCGTGTCCATGGCCAACCGTCGGTGCCCCCGCCCGGGACGTAGCGCGATCCGATCGCCAGGTCGGCCCCGGCTTCGATCGCAGCGAGAAGCCTGGGAAGGTCGGAGGGATCGTGGGAGAAGTCAGCGTCCATCTCACACAGGACGTCGTGTCCCATCTCGATGCCGCGTTCGAACCCTGCGGCGTACGCCGGTCCGAGCCCGGACTTCTCCGTGCGATGCAACGCCTGGATCCCTGGATCGTCAGCGGCGAGAGCATCGACGATCTTCCCGGTGCCGTCCGGTGAGGCGTCGTCAACGACGAGAACGTCGTACCCGAGAGAGCGAACGGCGGCTGTGATCGCCGCGATGTTCTCCGCCTCGTTGTACGTAGGGATGATGACGAGCATGCTCAACCTGAAAGTCTCCATGCATCGTACTTCGGCCGACAGAGGTCGGCGCTTGAACGATCTTCAGGAAGCGCAGTCGCGACAGATCTTCTTGCGTTTCTGAGCGAGCTGACTCATCCGCTTGACGAGGAAACAACTCTGGCAGACGAACTCGTCTGGAGCCGCTTCGTCGACGCTTTCATCCGCCATAGCGATCTCGGCGCGGCGGATGGCTCGCATCTCGGCAGCTTCGTCGACAACGAGGGTCTCGTCGCTCTCATCGTCGGTGAGCATCTCGAGCTCTTCAGCTTCGAGCTCATCGAGAGCCTCCGCTGCGGACTCGTCTGTGTCGACGGCCGTACTCGTGTCGTCGGCGACCGGTGGTACTACGACGTCCTCGTCGGCTGCAAGATCGGGATCGACCTCGGGGTCGATCTCTGCGTCAAACTCTTCGGTGGGTTCCGTAGCCATACACCTCTCGGTTCTCTATGACGGCGGGAGCATACAGTGTCTGGCGCGCACAAGGTTCACCATCAGGCGACAAAATCGATCGCGGCGGGAAGAATCTTCATCGACACCGAGCCACGTCCGAGGTATTCACCGTCGGCTTCGACCGGCCAGTCATCCGAATGGGCGATCGAGATGGCCCCACCCGTGTACCTTCGGACGCCAGTGTGCGTGAGATGATTGCCGCGGATGATCCGTGGCATGACGGTGAACGCCTGGCGTTTCGGTGCTCGAAAGACCTGTACGTCGAAGAGTCCATCGACCAGGGTGGCCCTGGGCGCCACGTTCATTCCGCCACCGAAGAACTGCCCGTTCGCGACCACGATGGAGATGGCCTCCCCCTCGAATCGATGCCTGTCACATGCCAGCGAGATGGAACGCACGGGGAACCGGGGAAGTTCGAGCCAGAATCCCGCCGTGTAACGGCGGGGCCCCATCGCCTTTGGAAGGTGCTCTGCACGGAGCGCCGCTGCTGCCGCCACTCCCGTGTTCGCCGCGTTGAGGAAGAACCGTGACCCGAAGCCCGCTTCGAGGTGGCCGATGTCGATCGGGTACAGGTCGGGAACGATGATGCGCTCGAGGCCGGACTCGAGTCCGGGTCGATGACCGAACGTCCTCACGAAGTCGCTTCCCGATCCGGTGGCCACGATTGCAAGGACGAAGCGATCGGTTTCGGCCAACCCCGTCGCCATGATCGCGTTGAGAATGTGGTGCGCGGTACCGTCGCCACCGACCGCTACGAAAGAACGCGATCCGGAGCGGGCATGTTCACTCACCGTTGTCCGCAACTCCTCGAGAGACGCGGTGACCGAGATCGTCGCGTCGAGGCCCCGTTTCAAGACCGCCGATTCGACGTCGTCGCGTGAGAGCGCCTTTCGCCCCGCGTGCGGGTTGATGATGATGCTCCAGGTGTGGGAGGTCATCGGATCGTGTCCGCAGAGACGATCCCGCGGTCGATCGATGTGATCGCTGCCGTTGCTACTTCTCGGTACGGTGAGAAGCCGTCGCGGATCTGCCGGAGGAGGTCCAGGAGTTGGCGAGCCGAGCGTACGAAATCCCCTGCCCTGAAGTCCTCCTCGTCGAAGATCTCGTCCAGGTCGAACCCGCTGGCCCACCCGAACGCAGTGTCGACGAAGCCGACATCGGGGGGTCGCATGGGGGTGAGGCCCTGGGCTGTCTCGAGATCCGACAACTCCTCCCACGCTTCGAGTGCCGCCTCGAGCGGTTGTGCGGCGAAGGCTGCGTGAGGCATCTGGGGGACATCGCCGCCCCGGGACTCGTAGGTGAAGATCGACGCGATCGCAGCGAACTCGGCGGGAGCGAGATCCTGGAAGGGTCCGGTGAGGAGGGACTCGGCGAGGAGCAAGTCGAGTTCGTTGTAGAGCCTGCGGAGCTGTTGACCCTTCGAGGTGAGGGTCCAATCGTCCGTGTAGCCCCTGATCGCCAGGACTGTCGTGAGCCGGTCGAACTCTGCGGTGATGTCGTCGCGTGGGGTGCGCGACAACCGCCGCTCTAGCCTGCGGATGTCGCGCTCTGCCCTGCGGGCACGGCCGATCCAACGGATGTGATCGTCGAGATCCGGGCAGGCCTCGACCCCCGACGCGTCCTCGACGTCGAAGACCGGAATCGGTTCGGTGAGGGGTATGTACGACTCGAGACGGTCTGCGATCTCGTTGCGATAGTGCCTGTCTGAGACGCGGACAGGCTCGGGTAGATTCAAGGAGCCGAGGATGTTCGTTCCCTTCGGCAGATCCCGTGATTGCAGTGTGATCTTTCGACCCGAGGTGTCCGTCAGCTCGAGTTTGGGCCGGTTCCCTCCCCACGAACGTCCGAGGATGACGGTGAGGGTGCCAGACAGGTCGACTACGTTGCCGGGTTGCAACGTCGCCGTCTTGAGCTGCGGATGCGCCGGTCGGTCGGGGCCGTCGGCGAACTCCCACACGTCGCCACGCTCACACCTCGCAGCATCACGGAACGTCGCGAGATCGCGGCGACGTTCCGCCAGGTTCTCGACGAGGGCGTCGGTGCGGTACGTGTCGGCGAAGTTGGCGAACGATACAGACAACAGGCGGTGTGCAGAACGGCTGTCGTAACGGGCGATGAGGTTGACCGCCATGTTGTACGTTGGGGCGAAACTCGATCGGAGTGGGTTCGCGCCGGCTGCAGCGATACCCGAAACGCGGTCGAACGGGACGTAGCTGCTGTGGAGGACCACGGCAGTGCCTTCGGTGTCGATCCCCCGCCGTCCTGCGCGGCCGGTGAGCTGTGTGTAGTCACTTGGCTGGAGGAGCTCATGGGTCTCCCCGTTGAACTTGGAGAGAGACTCGAGGACGACCGTCTTGGCCGGCATGTTGATGCCGAGGGCGAGCGTCTCGGTGGCTGCGACGAACTGGATGAGACCCTCTATGAAGAGTTCCTCGACTGTTTCCTTGAACGCCGGGATGAGGCCGGCGTGGTGTGCTGCTGCGCCTCTTTCGAGGACGGAACGCCAACGTTCGAATCCGAGAACGGTGAGATCACCGGGGCTGAGATGCGCCACGTGGCGGTCGATGATGGTGCGGATTCGTTCGCGGTCGTCAGCGTCGGTCAACCCCAACCCGGCTGCCGCGATCTGTTCGGCTGCCTGGTCGCATCCCTTGCGGGAGAACACGAAGTAGATGGCAGGGAGGAGACCCTCCTTGTGAAGGTGTGATGCGACTTCTGTTCGGCGCGGTGTGGTGAAGCGGCGGAAACGGCTCTGCGACCGCCCGAGGAGCTTGGAGATCGAGGTGTTGGGGCGCCCGTTGCGTCCGAACACAGGCCGCATCTCCACGGTCCCTTCGTGGTGCCGATCCTTCCACATGTACATGGACGTCAGCGGAACGGGCCGGTTCGTCTCGACGATGAGGTCTGTTGGGCCCCGCCGTGATCGGACCCACTCGGTGAACTCCTCGGCGTTGGCGATCGTTGCTGAAAGGCACACGATCGGTACGGAGGGGTCGAGGTGGATGATGATCTCCTCCCACACCGACCCGCGATGTCGGTTTGCGAGGTAGTGCACCTCGTCGAGAATGACCGTTCCGAGCCCTTCGAGGGCACCGGACCCTTCATAGATCATGTTGCGAAGGACCTCGGTCGTCATCACCACGATGGGGGCGTCACCGTTGATCACGTTGTCCCCGGTGAGGAGACCGACGTCGGCCTCACCACGATCGGCAACGAGGTCGTTGTACTTCTGGTTCGAGAGTGCCTTGATGGGGGTCGTATAGAAGGCACGGGTTCCGTTCGCCAAGGTCAGGGCGATCGCCCCTTCAGCGATCAACGTCTTGCCGGCCCCGGTAGGGGCGGTGACGACGACCGAGCGGTTGGATGCGATCGAGTCGAGTGCCTCGACCTGGAAGGGATCGGGTGCGAACGCCAGGCTGGTGAAGAACGCGTCGAGAACGGTCGAGTTCTTCGCGGTCATTTCCTGAGGAAGAGCCGAATGGCGATGATCGTGATCTCGTAGAGCACGTACAAAGGCACCGACATGAGCATGAGCGTCATCGGGTCACCCGATGGCGTGATGAAGGCTGCCGCCACGAGGATGATCAGGAGCGCCCAACGCCGGTTCTCGCGGAGCTTCTTGCTGGTCACAGCACCCATGGCTGCGGCGATGAACAGGAAGATCGGGAACTCGAACGCTATCCCGAAGGCGAGGATGAACCGCGTTGCGAACTTCAGATAGCGATCGGCGCCCACGAGTGGCGTCAGACTGTCTCCGCCGAACTCCAGGAGGAACGCGAGGCCACGTTCGAGAGCGGTGTACCCGAGAAGGACACCGAAGATGAACAGGGACACGAAGACCGCTGTGATCGGGTAGGCCCACTTCTTCTCGCGAGATGTGAGCGCGGGGGATGTGAATCGCCAGATCTGGTAGAGGATGACCGGGGATGCAAGGATGACTCCTCCAAAGACGCTGACACGCATCACGACGCTGAACGCCTCCGTGACGGCGAAGTACGTGAGGGTTGCTCCGGGCACGGCGACCTCGTACGGCTTGGCGAGGAGTGCGAGGAGTTCCTCGTTGAAGTAGAAGCCGATCACGGAGCCGATGGCAACGGCGAGCAGCACTTTCATGAGCCGGGATCGGAACTCCTCGAGGTGCCCCATCATGGACATCGTCTCGGGCCTGGTCATGAAGTCGCATCCTCGTCGTGGCGCGCCTCATCGACGGTGGAG
This sequence comes from Actinomycetes bacterium, assembly GCA_024275815.1. Taxonomy (GTDB): domain Bacteria; phylum Actinomycetota; class Acidimicrobiia; order Spongiisociales; family UBA5794; genus JAMBLL01. The sequence continues at coordinate 11,607 of JAJRYI010000482.1, forward strand.
GATCCCTCTTCGGTGTCCGACCCTTCTGATCGATCCTGCGTGGAATCTGTTTGGCCGTCGAGGTCGTCGTCGAGCGGGATCGTCACAGCCATGTCCCGGTCTGCA
>JAJRYI010000057.1 GCA_024275815.1 Actinomycetes bacterium
AGGGGAGGTCGCCCGCTACGCAGCAGCCCAGGACGCCGTGTTCAGTTTCCGCAGGAGAGAACTCGACGGTGACGAGGACCGGTTCGCCGGGGCCGATGTGTTGATGGAACTCGCACATTTGGGTGACCTCGCAGCGATGCACCGATCACCAAGCACCGTCCACGCATCGGCGGTCGACGACGACGGCCTCGCGTGCTCTGTGACCGTGTCCGCCGGATACGGTTCCGGAACCGTGATCCCCGGCACCGGGTTCGGTCTCAACAACTCCCTCGGAGAGATCGAACTCATCTCCGAAGGCCTCCACGCGCTCCCCGTCGGGCAACGGCTGCTCTCGAACATGGCGCCGACGATCGCACGATCGGTGGACGGTGATCTGCTCGCCATCGGCTCCCCGGGGGCAGATCGGATAACGTCGGCGATCGCTTCGGTACTCCTCAACTTCGTGGTGTGCGGCATGGATCTCACCGAGGCCATCGCGCATCCGCGAATCCACGCCGAGGTCTTCGACGGAGCTCCGACCCTGGCTGTCGAGCCGGGCATCGACGTCTCGATGGTCGAGAAGCTCGTGATCCGAGAGCTGCCTGCTCACTCGATGTACTTCGGAGGAGTCCAGGCCGCGCTGCGTGACGATGAAGGGACCCTCACCGGCGCATCCGACCCCCGGCGTACCGGTGCTGTTGGCATCGGTGGGCACGATGGATGACCCATCCCGAACCCTGCTGCCGGGACGATGATGACGCTTCTTGCCCACCCCGGCTGCAACGGGATATCCGGGAGAGGCCATCGTTGGGCGGGAACCCGCGCGAATCAGTGCGGAGTGCAATGCATGGTCCACTAGAGGGTGGGGTTTCCGTACCCTGTCGCCGTGGCCACCTTCGACATGTCGACGTTACGCAAGCCGCGATGGATCCTGGCGATCGTCGTGGGCATCCTGTTGTCCGTGTGGTTCGTTCGACTCGGCTTCTGGCAACTCTCACGACTCGAGGAACGACGAGCGTCCAACGCCCTCATCCAAGCACGCATGGCCGAGCCACCGAGATCGTTCGAAGGTCTCGTGGGCCAGTACGGCATCGACCCCGACGCGTTGATCTACCGACAGGCGATCGTCAAAGGCCGGTACCTGACGTCGGAGGAGTTCTTCTCAGTGGGGAGGAACTACAACGGGGTGACGGGGACGCTCATCATGACGCCACTTGAACTCGACAACAGCTCGATCATGATCATCGTACGCGGAATCGTGCCCGCTGGGACCGAGGGTCCGCCGGCAAAGGGGTACGAGCCACCGCTGGGATCGGTCACGCTCACCGGGCGTCTCGACGATGGAGAGGAACCTCTGCGAATCGGTGAGCCTCCACCCGACAACGGGAAGGTGGAAAGCCTCTCCAGGGTCGATCTGGCGTACATCGACGAGTGGTCCGATCGTGACATCCTGCCCGTCGACCTGCTCATCGAGACTCAGCAGCCCACCAACGCACAAGGGACACCGATCCCGATCCCTGCACCAGAGCTCAGCGAGGGGAAGCATCTCGGATACGCAGTGCAGTGGTTCGCGTTCGCCGTGATGGCGTTCGTCGGTGGGTTCCTTCTCGTTTGGCAGGCCGGCACCGAGAGATCTAAGGACGAAGCCTCTCAGGTGCAACAGAGCCACGAATGAACCCCAGTTCGAGGAGTCGCTGAGGAACGGTGCCGGTGAGGATCAGGGATGATGCCAGCTCACCGATAGCCGGGCTCGTCATGATGCCGTAGCCGCCCTGTCCAACCAGCCAGAAGAACCCATCGTGGTCGAGGTCGTAGCCGATGGCAGGAACGCGGTCGGGTGTGAACGTTCGCAGGCCCGCCCAAGTGTTGTTGACCGAGCGGATGGAGAACGTCGTCGCTTCGTTGATGCGCTCGATGCCGAGGGCGATGTCGATCTCTGGGGCTCGAGCGTCGCACGGTGGTGAGGGGATCTCGCTCTCTGCCGAACCGAGGATGTTGGGGCCCTCCGGCTTGAAGTACCAACGCTCCCTGGCGTCTGCGACGAACGGCCACCCTGTGTTGGGCATCGGTGAGCTGGTCGTGAACACGGATCGCAGCAGAGGCGTCAGCCCGAGGGGTTGGACCCCCGCGATCTCTGCGACAGCGTCCCCCCACGCGCCCGACGCGTTCACGATGAGCGACGCCTCGATCTGGTGCTCACCGGCGTGCACGGTCCAGGAGGAGCCGGTGCGTTCGATCGTATGGACACGAGCGTTGGTGAGGATCGTGGCCCCGTTCTCGCGGGACGTGCGTAGGTAGAGCGTCTGGAGCGCGTCGACATCGATCTCCATCGCCAGTGGTTCGTAGAGGCCCCCCGACGTCGTGTCTGGTTCCAGCGCCGAGCACAGTTCTGCGACCGATGCAGGGGAGACGCGCTCGAGTGTGGGGACTAGCGGTGAGAACGTCTCGTACATCTCGTCCAGCAGGTCTGCGTCTTCAACGCCTCCAACGTAGAGCACAGGTAGCGGACTCGTCACGGAGTCGTGAGAGATCAGGAACTCACGCGAGGCGATCGTCAGGCGGCGAATCGGACCCTCCCCGTAGCACTCGGTGTAGAGGGCAGCGGAACGTCCAGTCGTGTGATAGCCGAGGAACTTCTCTGCTTCAACGACGATCACATCGGTCCCGGCCGAAATCCACGCCGCTGCCGACAGCCCGGCGATTCCACCGCCGATGACCAGTACGTCCGTCTGCATGGGCTCACGGTACCGCTGGAGCCGATCCCATGCACAGCCACACGAGCTCAATGAGTACGATGCACCTATGACAGACACGCTCTACTCCACCGATGCCTACGCAAGGTCCATGTCAGCGCAGGTCGTGCGCACCGACAGCGACGACAACCGTGTTCTTCTCGATCGCACGGTGTTCTACCCGGGGGGAGGTGGCCAGCCACACGACCTGGGAACACTGTCGATCGGTGACGACCGACTCACCGTCGTACGTGTTACGAGCGACCGTGACGGTGTGTGGCACTGGCTCGAAGGCTCTCTTCCGGGAGAGGGCTCACAGGTCGAGGGCACCATCGACTGGGAGAGGCGCTACGCGCTGATGCGGACACACACCGCAATGCATGCCTTGTGTGGGGTGATCTGGCGGCGATTCGGGAGTCCGGTCACCGGGGGGAACATGAAACCGGGGGAGGGGAGACTCGACTTCGACATCCCTGACTGGACCGCGGACGCGCTCCCCGTCGTCGAACGGGAACTCAACGAAGAGCTCGCTCGCCGTCGTGCCGTGGAGGTCTCGTTTCTGCCGCGCAACGCCGCAGACGACGATCCGAGCCTGATCCGCACGAAGGTGAACCTGCTTCCGGACTTCATTCAGGAGGTCAGGGTCATCGACATCGTCGGCCTCGACAGGCAAGCCGACGGTGGCACACATGTCGGCGAGACGGGTGAGGTTGGGAGCATCGTCATCCCCAAGGCTGAGAGTAAGGGACGGGGGTTCAGACGCATCCGCGTCCGGCTGGAAGAAGGCGAGTAGCCGTTACCTGTCGGGGAGCCCGGCCACGATCGCGAGCTCCGTCACACGGTCAGCCCCCGTTGTCGACGGGATCGCCGGACGTCACCTCGACCAGAACTTCGTCGAGGTCCTTGCGGGTGAGGTCGGGAACCTCGCAGTCGTCCGCGGCGTAGCCGATGGGGAAGAGGATGAACGGTCGTTCGTTGTCGGGCCGGCCGAGGAGCTCCCGCAGGAACGCCATGGGACTCGGTGTGTGGGTCAACGTCGAGAGACCCATGCGGTGCAGGGCATCGATGAACATGCCACAGGCGATACCGACGGACTCCTTGACGTAGTAGTGATGCTGACGCGATCCGTCGGGCCTCGTTCCGTAACGCTGCTCGAAGACGACGACGATCCACGGCACCGTTTCGAGGAAGGGCTTGCGTGAGTCGGTTCCGAGCGGTTCGAGGTCCTTCTTCCAGTGGGGAGGAAGCCGGCCTCCCTCGTAGTTCTCCCGTTCCTCCGTCTCGGCGGCTTGACGGATTCGACGCTTCATCTCGGGGTCCCCGACGAGGACGAAGGTCCAGGGTTGTTGATGGGCTCCACTTGGTGCGGTGGAGGCACACAGGACCGC
>JAJRYI010000483.1 GCA_024275815.1 Actinomycetes bacterium
CCCTTGATCGTGAAGAACGCTGCGCCGGACTCGTGTGCAAGTGCGCGCATGACGTACGTCTTGCCGGTACCCGGAGGTCCGTAGAGGAGGATGCCGCGGGGCGGTTCGATGCCCATCCGCTCGAAGCGCTCAGGTTCACGAAGCTGCCAAATGACCGTTTCGGTCAATGTGCGCTTGACCTCGACGAGGTTGGCGACCTTGTCGAAGCCGTAGCTCGGGATGTCGCCGAGCGTTGACGTTCCGAGCGACGGCGCGGTCGAACCGATGGCATCGAGGAGATCCTCGGTCGTCGGTTCACCGGGCACCGCGGCTCTTGCAGCGAGAACGGCCGAAGAGATATCGAGTGCGGAGAAGCCGGGTGATGCGTTCGCCAGGCGGGTGGTATCGACGTCGGTGGTGGGTGCAAGCGCGACGTCGAAGAGTGCTTTGCGCCGTTTGCTGTCGGGGGGAGCGATCGTCAAGGTGCGTGGCAGGAGTTCTCTCGCATCGAGAGTCTCGGGGAGATCGCTGAGTCGTGTACCGATGACGACCGTGACCCCGGTGACATCGGCAGCCGTATCGAGTAGCCACCGGGTGACCGCAGCCGTCTGGTGTCGGATGCCTCCCTCGCGTGCGATGAGATGGTCGAGGCGCTTGACGTACAAAACGGTGCGTGGCGATGCGCCCTTGATCGCCCGTTCGAACTTCGCGAGGAGACGATCCGGTGTCGTGACCGTGCGCAGATCGATCGTTGTCATCCGGTAACCGAGATCACTGCATGCAGCCGCGACGAGTTCACCCTTGCCGCAGCCGGGTGGACCGCTCACCACGATCCCGGCGACTCGCTGTTGCAGGGCGTTCGGGCGGTCTCCGAGGAGGAGCTGGAGCCACCCCGTGAGGAGTTCATACTCGTTGTCGAGTCCCGCCGTGAGCACAGAGGTCGCCGGCACCTGGGAGTCCTTTGCCGGGTCTGAGACGTCCCCACGTCGCTCCTTGGGAGCACGAGCAAGCGTGGAAGCTGTGACCACCGCGGTGGCGGCGGGCGCGACATCGATGATCTCTACGATGCCTTCATCGGTCCGATAGCGGTCGCGTGCGGTGACCGGTACGCCGAGGAGCGCCCCGGGCACCGTATCGAGCACGCGTCCCTCGAGTCGGACGCCGACCGAGGTTGCGTTGGGCACCACGGCGCGTTCGACGGAGACGGAGTCCCCAAGGTTCCCTGCACCGTTGTCGAAGGCGTCCTGCGGAATCTCGAGTTCGTTGAGACGCGACATCTCGGCAGGGGCGACACGCACATGGGTCTTTCCGACCTTCACGACTCCGCCACCGGGAAGCCCGAGCGTCGCGAGGAGGGTCGGATCGGCCTTGGCCGTCCTCGAGGTTCCCGGTCGGAGTACGAATCGCATTCGGGCAGTCTTTCAGAGTCCGGGCTGCTACGCAATAGCGGCGCGGGTGCTCCACGGTGTTCTCCGCTCCGAACCGGAGTGCACATCTTCGGTCGAGCGGGGAGTGAAAGGGTAGGCCACACGACTTGTGGGGAGTGCAAGGGCCCCTTCGACGTGGTCGATGCGGGTTCCGGATCGGTTCAGCCACGACCACACCAGCATGGCCTCGTCGAACTCGAGCATGGTCAGGGGTAGCGACCGCGAGGCGCGGGTCGCAGGAGCGAGCATCGGTGAGGTCTGCCCGGCGCGCCACACCGCAGTGAGATGACCGTTGTCGATGATGAGTGTGGTCCCCGCGATGTCTGATGCTTCGATCCTCCCGGCCGCCTGGAGACAGGCCCATGCCCTCGAGCGGTCGAGGGCTCGTGCGAGAGCAGACCATCGATCGCGTACCGCAGCTGCATCCTCGTAGCGCTGGAGGCCGGCCAGGCGGGTCATCCTCTCCTCGAGGCTTCGGGCGAGGATCTCGGGGCTCTCAACACCGGACACGAGCTCGTCGACGACGGTGGCGTACTGAGCTGTCGAGACGGATCCGTCACAGGGGCAAACGGCCCCGGTGACCTCAGCGAAGCCGCATCCACGGCCCGGGCTCGTGCACCGGCGGATGCGTGAGGCATCCCACAGAGCGTGCATCACGGTCTCGGCCGCCCGGCGCGAACGAAAGGGGCCGATGGTCACTCGAGACGTGCCCGGCACCCTGGTCAGAGAGAGCCGCGGGAAGCGCTCATCGGTGAGTCGCACCCAATGCAGCGACCGTGGCGGTTTCGACCTTCGGTTGTGGATGGGCATGTGCTCGGCGATCATCCGCAACTCGAGTACGGCTGCCTCGATCTCAGCGGAGGTCTCGACGTACTCGATCCGGTCGAGATCGCGCAACATAGCGTCGACCCGTCTCCGGGTGTCGCTGCTGAAGTACGACCGTACACGGCTGCGCAGGTTCGTGGCCTTTCCGACGTAGACGGCAGCACCGGAAGCGTTGTGGAAGCTATAGACGCCGGGCGCACGTGGGAGACCTTCGGTGAGGCTCAGCTTCCCGATCGCCCGCGAACCCTTGATCGTCGGTAGGGCCAGGAGATCGTCGAGGTGGGTGACTCCGATCGACCCGGCCCGTTCGAGGAGAGACCAGAACACGTGGGCGGTGGCGAGTGCATCGTCGAGTGCACGGTGGTTCGGCGTCACCGGCGAACCGAAGTGCGCTGCGAGGCTGGAGAGCTTCATGCTGCGGACATCCTTGCCGACGAGTCTGCGTGCGAGGCGGAGGGTGTCGGTATGACGGTGGGGGAGACGGCCGTACCCGAGCCGGACGGCCGCAGCGTTGAGGAACGACAGGTCGAATCGGACGTTGTGTCCCACGATCACCGCATCACCGAGGAACTCGAGGAACGAGGGTAGTGCCTCTCCGATCCGTGGAGCGTCGATGACCATCGCCTGGGTTATACCGGTCATGACAGTGACGGTTGGTGGGATCCCTGTTCCAGGGTTGACGAGCGTCTGGAACCGGCCCACCTCGATACCACCCTCATAGCGTGCGGCACCGATCTCTGTGATCGCGTCTGTATCTGGGGAGAGACCCGTGGTCTCGAGATCGAGCACGCAGAACGGCACCTCCGCAAGGGGGGTGCCGAGCTGCTCGAACGATCGCTGTCCCGCGGGTGTCATCCACTCACGATAGTCGAACATGTGTTCGACGTCAGGTCGGTCGGTGATGTATCTATATGGGTATCTCTCCGCCGGCGTCGCACCTTCCAACCGGTGCCGGGCCCGGTCGGATCCCTTCGAAGGGAGCGATCTCGAAGTCGACCTGCTGGTGGTCCGCCGGTCCTCCGTTGCCGTGTCCTTCATCCCATCCGTCGGCGACGTGCACGATGACCCACGGGTTCGTTTCTGTTGTCGTGGCGTGACATATCTACGTCTTGTCTTTCGGTCCTGCGTACACCGGGGAGACCATGCGCCAGCATCATGATGGCTGCTCCGATGAGAATCACGAGTCGTCGCACGCATCCTCCTCTCATCGCGTGTGTGTCGCGCATACGTCGAACGCTACGCGCTCAGCAAGATCGCGAGGTGGCTATCTCGAGAATGACCCTGCGACTCGCCGCTACAGTTGTGTGATGCAACTCGATGGCAGGGTTTGGTTCGACTTCGCGAACCCACAGGTGTGGCGTTTCTATCGATTCATCCGTGCTTTCGCCAAGGCCGGTAACACGGTTGCACTCGACTGGGTTCCCTTCTATCAGGGATCTCAAGCCGAGGCGATGAGCGTCTACATAGGGTTGTCGTCACCGATCGATAGAGGCAGGTTCCTCCACGCTCTCCTCGGTCTCGTGCACATCGAAGGCAGCGACCCCGATGAGCGCGAGGCTGTATTGAGGGCCATGGATGCAGCCGGTCTATCCGGTGGGTTGCCGTTGGTCGACACATCCGCACTCGAAGCGATGACAGCCAGTGCGAGGGAACTCGGCGTGACGAACACACCGACGCTGTACCAGCTGGGTCCCGTCGCCCACATCGTTCTCAGCGCTGCAGCGAGCAGTGGCCACCTCGAACTGACTGCACAGTCGATCATGGCCGTGCTCAGTGACGATGGGATCTGGAGCATCACGAAACCCTGACCGGTACGGCCGGTAGGCAGTCAACAAGCACTCCCCGCAGTATGCTCGCTACCGAGAGACGTCTCGCCACCCAACACAAGGTGCGAGCACATGATCGGGGTACGTATGACACGCAGATGGGTGGCCTTGTTCGCCGCAACGGCGATGATCGCAGCAGCTTGCAGCTCGGCAGTGGACAACGTGACAGAGCAGATCGTCGAGAAGGCGGTCGAGTCTCAGGGACAGGGCAGCGTCGATGTCGAGCTCAACGACGACGGCGGGGTCAGCCTCAGCGTCGAGGGTGAAGATGGAAGCTCGGTGAACTTCGGTAACGACGTACCCATCCCCGAGGAGATCACGATCCCGATCCCCGACGGAGGCAAGGCAACGGCTTATGGATCGGATGGGTCCACCGTCTTCGTCTCGGTCACGTTCGCCAGGGACCGTTACGACGAACTCATCTCGTTCTACGACACATGGACTTCCGGATCCGGAGACGAGTGGTCACGCGACGACTCGACGATCGACGTTGGCGG
>JAJRYI010000484.1 GCA_024275815.1 Actinomycetes bacterium
CCACCCGACACCTCGCAACCCTTGGGGCTCGGGCGCTGCCTGCCATAGAGTTCGAGATGGAGGACTGCGAACGTTGGGTTCCGCCCCAGGATCGAACAGGGAGACCGCCTATGGAAGCACATGCACTCGAAGAGCATCGCCGGGAACGCGACGAGTTCTTCAGGTTACACTACGCGTCACCGATGCCTGAGGAGGGTCTCGAGTCGTTCGATGGATTGAGCTACTTCGCTCCCAATGCGGAGATGACCTTCACGGGGAACTTCGAGCCTATGGATGGATCGATGGTTCAGATCGAGTCGACGGCGGGAACCTCGAGCGGGTACCACAAGCTCGGGACGCTCAGAGTCGACGTCCTCGGCATCGAGTACCGGTTCACCGTGCTCGACGACGGCGACGGTAACCCGTTCATCCCCTTCGGAGATGAGACGAACGGCGACTCGACGTACGGTGGGGGACGCTATCTACCGGTGACACTGGGTGACGATGGGTTCGCCGAGATCGACTTCGACCTTGCGCACAACCCTTTCTGCGTATACGACGATGAGTTCGTGTGTCCGCTTCCGCCAATGGAGAACCAGATAGCAGCACCGATCGAGGCAGGCGAGAAGATGTATCGGGCCGACGCCTGAGCTGGTTCGACCCTCAGAGGTGCTCGAGACGGAAAACCGGGAACTGGTCGGCGGCCGCCGCGAAATCCATCAGCGTCTTCTCGCCGGGGACATCGACGAAGGGGGCGACGTGCTTCTTGTTCTTGGTGTAGTACGCCACCAGGACACGTCCGGCTTCCTCACCGCGAACCTCCACCGCCAGGTACCGCGTGATGGCACGTCCCTTTGCGAGGGACACGTGTGGATTCGCCTGGACGTTGCGGACCCAGTTCACGTGACCGTAGGGCGCCACGATGTAGGTGGTGTCGTCGACGACGATCGGGGAGACCATCACATGTCGGCGCCGGCCGGATGATCGTCCTCGAACACCTAGCTCACTCGCCGGTCCCTTGCCCATCTTTGCAAGGGCACGCACAACGGAGTTGAGGGCCTTCCGTCTCAAGCCGAGTTTGTACGTTTTGGCCATCGAAGCGAAGCCTACTCGGAGCCTTCCTCACCAGATGTCGACACGCTCCCCGGCGGGCCGCATGACAGGTGCGTCGGGTGCGATGCCGTACGCCTCAGCGAACGTCTCGAGGTTCGAGAGCGGGCCGCTACAACGGAAGTGGCTTGGTGCGTGCGGGTCCGAGTTGACGAGCATCCGCAGGTACTCGTCGGTGTAGTTCTGACGCCACGCCGTTGCGTAGGCAAGGTAGAAGCGTTGCGGGGGTGTGAGCCCGGCAACAGGGTCTGTGTGGTCGCCGAGTGCCGTGAGCATCGCAGCGTACGCGATCCGCAGACCACCGATGTCGGCGATGTTCTCACCGAGGGTCAGCTCTCCGTTGACGTTCAACCCGTCCTCGATCTCGAACTCGTGGTACTGGTCGATGACTACCTGGGCTCTGGCCTCGAACTCGGACCGGTCGTCTGGCGTCCACCAGTCGCGAACGTTGCCGTCTGCATCGAACCGGCTCCCCTGGTCATCGAAGCCGTGCGTGATCTCGTGTCCGATGATCGACCCAATGGCGCCGTAGTTGACCGCGTCGTCGGCTTCGAGCGAGAAGAACGGGGGCTGGAGGATCCCGGCGGGGAACACGATCTCGTTGCGGAGCGGGTGGTAGTAGGCGTTCACCACATGGGGGGCCATCGACCACTCGTGAGGGTCGACCGGTTTGCCAAGCATCCCCATCTGGCGATCGAACTCGAAGCGGGATGCGGCCCGACGATTGTCGAACCAGGTGTGGGCATCGATCGTCAGGCCCGTGTAGTCGCGCCACACATCGGGGTACCCGATCTTGTAACCGAAGCCGGAGAGCTTGTCGAGAGCCCGCCGTTTCGTTTCGTCACTCATCCAGTCGAGGGTCTCGATGCTGTGCTTCATGGCGTCGAGCAGATTCTCGACGAGATGCTCCATCCGCTCCTTTGCCTCTGGCGGGAAGTTCTCTGCGACATAGAGCTGGGATACCAGATGTCCTATGTCTGACGATGCAGCGGCGAGGACGCGCTTCCAGCGTTCCTTCTGGACCTTCTGGCCTGCGAGCCGCTTGCCGTAGAACGAGAACGACGCGTCCTCGAACGCGGCGGGAAGCGACGAGGCCGTGCCTCGCAGCACGTTCCATTCGAGATACGTCTTGATGTCGTCGAGGGCGGTTCCTGCGATCAGTGCATCTACGGCCGGGTAGAAGCCCTCGTTGTCGATGTTGAGCGTTGCCGGCTCGCCGGCTCCGATGGCCTCGAGATAGCGCTCGAATCCCAGCGTTGGCATCCATGCAACTACGTTATCGGTTGTGAGCTTGTTCGTGGTGAGGTCGACGTCGCGCATCTGGACGTTCGTGTAGGACATCTCGGCGATCGTCGTCTCGATGTCGAGAACGACAGCCGCGGAGGCGTCGGGGTCATCTGCGTCGATGAGCCCGAACATCTCGCTGACGTGGGATCGGTACGCGCCGAGCAGGTCGCGAGACGTCTCATCCTCGCGCAGGTAGTAGTCACGGTCGGGGAGACCCAGGCCTCCCTGGCCGAGGTACAGGAGGTTCGTCGTGGCGTCCTCGAAGTCGGGAAGGATGCTCACGCCAAAGAACGGACCGATCCCCTGACGGTGCAGATCTGCAAGCACCTCGGCGAGTTCCGATCGTTCCCGGATGGCCGAGATTCTCTCGAGGATCGGCTGGAGGGGAGTGGCGCCGAGCGACTCGACCCGATCGACGTCGATCCCGGAGCGGTAGTAGTCGCCCACAGTCTGCTCGATGGGTCCCCCCGATGCGTTCGAGGATGCTGCGCGTTCGAGGAGGTCGTGGAGGATGTCCTCGTTGCGTGAATGGAGTTCGTGGGCGGATCCCCATGCCCCGTACTCGTCCGGAACCGGGTTTGCGTCGAGCCATCCACCGTTTGCGAACCGGTAGAAGTCGATGTCGGGTGGTGTGCCTGGATCGGCATCCGCCGGATCGAAGAAGGGGTCGTCGGGCGAGATCTCGAAACGTGTATCTGTGGTCATGCATCCTCCTGTAAGGGCGCAAGATATCGCGAGGTAGCCGTGAACTCGCCGTGAGAAACCTTGTGGTCAGTCGCTACGCCAGACCCGCCACAGCGCAGACGGGTCTTCGAGTGGGTTGCCGTGGACGAGGAAGAAGGCGGCCGGTCCCCCCGAGATGAGCCGTCCTGCAGTGGGCTCGTTGAGTAGATCGCCGCCGATCCACGTTGCTGCAGCAAGCGCCTGCCAC
>JAJRYI010000485.1 GCA_024275815.1 Actinomycetes bacterium
AGCAGGGCAAGGCCGAGCTCGCGTAGTGGCCCGAGCCACGCCCACCACGGAGCGATCTGTGCTGCCGTATCGAACGTCAACGTGTAGAGGTACAGACCGAACTGCGCCATCTCGATCATGAGGCCGGTAGCCATGAGCACCACGAAGGCCTTCGCCGTCGTCGGCATCTTGAGGGTCGTCACGTTGAGTCCGAGTGCAGCCTGGACCTGCCCGCCACCGTCACGGAGCGCCGCGAGGATCGATCCGAGTAGGAACGAGATCCCGGCGAGGACGAACCCTTCGCCGAGGAACTGCAGCCCCTGGGTCCACGCTGAAGCAGCAGCACCGGTCGTCGTACCGACGTTGCTCGACCAGACGACCGACGTCACGACACCGGCGATGAGCAGCATCGGGCCCATGACCACCATGGGAAACCACATCGTCCTCGCCATCTTGTGGATGGGTAACGCCGCGGGTGGCGTGCTCGTCACGGTTGCCGGGCCGTACGGCGTATCGATGTCACCGACCAGATCACCGTCACCGTGTTCCTGAGGCCGCAATTCAGCGACCGCGATCTTGACACTGTCGATCCTCAGCCAGAGCCGGACGAGGATGCCGACCAGGACCACGGCGATACCGAACTTGAGGGTTCCCAGTGCCAGGGTGTTGAGCCCGAAACCGATCGCCAGGAGGCGTCCGACGCTCTCACCGCCGCTCGCCAGATCACCTGCTGCGGTGATCGCCAGCCCCAGAACGATCACGCCGATCACGAGGCCGAAAGCACCGATACCGATCCCGATGTTCTTGTGCGGCAAGACCGTGCGGTAGTCATCGGACTGCGACGGCGTCACCAACTTGTCGAATGTGATTGCCATGAGATCTCCTCTCGTCGTTGTGCGATCTCTGTCACCACGAACAGGGGAGGGGCGCGGCAGGTACCACAACTGTCGGGCGGGCGACTCTTGTCTCTCAACGGTCGAACGGCATCGAGAGACCCGCGTGCCCGTACGGGCACCAACATGGGTGGGTGACGAGGCTGTTGTGCTGTGTGGTCTCGGAAGCGGGGGAGCAGGTCCCTATGCGTCAGGTTCCTCGACCGGGTGCACCACACCCGTATCAACGTCGTAGACGAGGCCATGCACAGCGACCCCTCGCGGGAGGAACGGCAAGGAGCGGATGACGCGCATCTGCGCCAGCACACCCTCGGCGGATCCCGGTATCGTCCCGAGCCACCGCCTGAGATCTTCGTCACTCGAGACACCGATGCCACCGAGGGAGGCGGCGACGTCTCGTCCATCGAGGCGAGCCTGCAGCACCTCGACGATCGAGGCGATCTCGGTGTCGGCAGCAACGAGCGCACATTCGGTGTGTCCGAGCACGAGGATCTCCTCGACGTCGGCCTTGAACAGTGCAACGAACAGAGAACGTTCGGGGCACCGGGCGCCTGCGGTACGGATGATCGCTACCCGTGAGTCACTGTGCCCATCAGCGGCGAAGGAGGGGATGCCGATCGCCTCGAGGTTCACCCGTGAGTCCATGCAGGTGATCACCACACGGCGAGTCGGTGGCTCGCGATAGAGCCGTTCAGCGTCGATACGCGAGAGGAACGTTGCGTTCGCCTCGATCGCTTCAGTGATCCAGTCAGCCACGGCGCCTCCTCACGGTCCGCCAGACTAGCCATCTGTCCCGACGTGCGGTGCGTAGCCTGATACGCCATCACAGCGAACTCGCGTACCCGGTGGCCGAATCTGTCCATCTTGTCGATACAGTCCGATCCGTGACACGACGAGGGACGATGGGGACTCCAGGAGCGGGCGACACCCCCATGAGGCGCCTGTGCACGACGTTGGACATCGAGAGACCCGTCCTTGGCGCACCGATGGCTGCGATCTCGG
>JAJRYI010000058.1 GCA_024275815.1 Actinomycetes bacterium
TCGTCACGTGAGAGATCCGTCGTCTACTTCTTGGGTCGGCGCCCATGAGCCGCCTCTGCGGCGGCGAGGCGCAAACGAACCAACTGCAACGCTGTGTCTGGGTTCATGATCGACCATCCTTCCGCATGTACATATTGCACTCTTACTCCATCGTTACCATATATTGTACATCTATTTCGACTTTCTTATGTAAGATATACACCATGGATGAACTCGATCGGACGATCATCATGAGCCTGGCGAACGACGGCCGCACGCCGTACAGTCGCATCGCGCAGGAGGCAGGCGTCGCCACGACGACCGTCCACCAGCGTGTACGCAGGCTCACAGAACGCGGCATCATCACGGGAACCCACATCAACATCGACTGGGTGGCGATCGGCCTGCCGGTGAGCGCCGTAATCTCGGTCGAAGCCCCCGATGACCGACCGCTCGTGGAGATCGCAGACGGACTCCGGGCGATACCCTACGTACAGAGCTGCCACGCGGTGACGGGTGAGTTCGACCTGCTCCTCACCGTACGTGCACGATCGTCGGACCATCTCGGTGATCTGCTCGAGGACCTCCGAAAGTACGCACCGGGGAGGAGCAGAACCATCGTCGTGCTCGCCACGTACTACGAAGACCGTGTGCTGCCCATAGCGCCCCCGGATCCCTCCTGACCCCGATCGAGAAGCTTCGCCACCATCTACACTGCCACGATGCTCGTCGCCGTCATGTTCCTCGTCATCGTCACAGCTGCAATCTTTGGGGGAATCCTTCTGTACTCGAGACATATCAACAGCGCCTGGATCTCGGCTGCAGATGATCTCGGCTTACGCTACAAGGGTGGAGGCCTGATCTCCGGACCGAAGATCCACGGGGTCATCGAGACTGTGCCCGTTGAGGTGACCGCCGTTCCCGACATGAGCAACGGCTTCACGCTCACACAGGTAACCGTCACGTACCCGTCCCTTGGTACCGAGTTTCACCTCGAAAAGGCATCCGGGGCTGGGAGGTCTTCGAGCGATGAGATCGAGTTCCACGATCGTTTCTCGGTGGTCACCGATGCGCCCGACGACCTCGATGCGCTCCTCTCCCCTCCCCACAGGACAGCCCTGCTCGAACTCCTCGACTCCTACCCGAGCCTCGTGATGACCGACACCAGCCTGTCGGTGGTGACGACGGGCACGGTGGCGAACCCCGAACAGATCGTCACGATGGTCCGTGACCTCGTGGCAGTTGCCCGGGCGCTCGGCGACGACTAGCGGGGCAAGCGCTCCTCGAGATACCCGACGAGGCGGTCGTTGGAGATACGGTCCTGAGCCATGGTGTCGCGGTCCCGTACGGTCACCTGGTTGTCGTCGAGCGAGTCGAAATCGACCGTCACACAGTACGGCGTCCCGATCTCGTCCTGGCGTCGGTACCGCCGGCCGATGGACTGGGTGACGTCCACCTCGATCTGCCACTTGTCACGCAGCGAGTCCGCGACCTTCTGCGTCGTCTCGACCAGGTCGGGCTTCTTAGAAAGTGGCAGCACGGCCACCTTTACGGGAGCGAGCCTCCGATCGAGCTTGAGAACGACCCGGCTCTCGCCGTTGACCTCCTCCTCGGTGTAGGCATCGATCAGGAACGCAAACGTCGTCCGTGACGCACCACCTGCAGGCTCGATCACATACGGGACGATGCGCTCATCCTTCTCCTGGTCGAAGTAGGTGAGATCCTCCCCGGACATCTCCATGTGGGCCTTGAGGTCGAAATCGGTCCTGTTCGCGATGCCCTCGAGTTCGTCCCATCCCCA
>JAJRYI010000486.1 GCA_024275815.1 Actinomycetes bacterium
GCCGATGGCCGATGGCTGACAGCCGAAAGCCGACAGCCGTCTACGCTTTCCTCATGGCGAATCCACCAGCGATCACACCCTCACCGGGAGCGAGTTACGAGTCGATCCGTGACGGGTTCACCTGGAAGGTTCCCGAGCGCTTCAACATCGGAGTGGCCTGTTCCGACGTTCACCCGCCGGGTGCACCGGGGCTCATCGTCGTCGACCGTACAGGGGAGACACGGACCGTCACGTTCGGAGAGCTCTCTGGGATGTCGAACCGCCTCGCCAACGGCCTCGCAGGGATAGGCGTCACCAGGGGAGACAGAGTCGGCATCGTCGTGCCACAGTCGCTCGACACCGGTGTCGCCCATCTCGGCATCTACAAGCTCGGGGCGGTGGCACTACCGCTCGCATCCCTGTTCGGTCCCGATGCTCTGGCGTACCGACTCGGAGACTCCGAAGCGAGAGCCGTCATCACGACCCCGGAGAACCTCGACAAGGTCATCGAGGCCGTCGAGATCGCCGGTACCGGCGCACGGATCGTCGTAACCGGTACCGGAGCTGGAGGGTTCGTCGGCTTCGACGACCTTCTCCGCAGTTCCCCGGAGTTCGATCCGGTGGTGACATCCTCTCAGGACCCTGCCTTCCTCATCTACACATCGGGCACGACGGGTCCTCCCAAGGGCGCACTTCACGCACACCGTGCCTTGATCGGGCACCTGCCCGGATTCGAGATGTACTACGAGTCCTACCCCCAGCCGGGGGACATCCACTGGACACCCGCGGACTGGGCGTGGATCGGGGGGCTGATGGACTCGCTGATCCCTGCGTGGTACCACGGAACCCCTGTGGTGACCGCCGATCACGACTTCGACCCGCAGTGGGCACTCGACCTGATGGCAGACCAGCGAGTCACCTGCGCTTTCATCCCGCCGACGGCGCTCAAGATGATGCGCGCAACAGGGGTGGAGCACGACAACCTGAGTCTGCGAGCGGGTTTCACCGGAGGAGAGGCACTCGGTGAAGAGATGCTGGCATGGGGCCAGGACGTCCTCGGCATCACCGTGAACGAGGGGTACGGGCAGACCGAAGCGAACCTCGTTGTCGGGAACCAGGCGTCGGTGTTCCCCGTACGTCCCGGCTCGATGGGTCGTGCCGTCCCCGGTCATGACGTTCGGATCCTCGACGAGGACGGCCGGGCCGTCATCGGGGAGCAGGGCGAGATCGCTGTGCGCGGCCCCGATCCGGTGTTCATGTTGCGGTACTGGAACCTGCCGGACGCAACGAGGGACAAGTACTCGGGAGAGTGGCTACTCACCGGCGACGTCGGTGTCGAAGATGAAGACGGCTACCTGTGGTTCGTCTCGCGCAAGGACGACGTCATCAACTCGCGTGGCTATCGGATCGGTCCCGGTGAGATCGAGGAGTCGCTGATGGGTCATCCGATGGTCGCGATGTGCGCCGTCATCGGAATCCCCGACGAGATCAAAGGCCAGGTCCCCAAGGCGTTCGTGGTGCTCAAGGACGGCACGGAGCCCTCGGCTGGACTGGCCGATGAACTCGAACACCACGTGCGCACCCGTCTCGCCGCTCATGAAGTCCCGAAGGAGATCGTGTTCATCGACGACCTCCCCAAGACGACGACCGGCAAGATCCTGCGCCGTGAACTGCGAGCACTGTGACGAGAGCTTCGATCTCCCGGCTCGCCCTTGTGCTCGCAGGCGCGCTCGTAGCTACGGCGTGCCAGGGTTCCCCTGCTGTTCCCGAGTCGGAGGAACCACCCGAGACCGTCGCGCCATCGACGACGGCCATCGAGACGCAGGAGACAGGATTCGACCTGCAGGGTCACCGCGGTGCCCGTGGCCTGCAACCGGAGAACACGCTTCCCTCGTTCGAGACGGCTCTCGACATCGGTGTGACGACGCTCGAACTCGATCTCCACTTCTCCGCCGACGGTGAGATCGTCATCTGGCACGACGCGATCGTCGACCCTGCCAAGTGTGGACGGCAACCGGGTGCGCCGTCGGACGTTCCCGACCCCGACGATCCCGGTGTCGACCCGGACGGGCTTGCGATACGGTCACTGTCGGTGGACCAGTTGCGCTGGTTCCAATGCGACAGGAACCCCGACCCGGAGAGGTTCCCGGACCAGAAGCCCACTCCGACAGACCTCGCCGGGGACCGCTACGGGATCATCACCCTCGAGGACCTGTTCGACTTCGTCGACCGTTACGCGACAGACCCTGCCAAATCCGAGGTCCAACGTGAAGCCGCAGCGACCGTCGAGTTCAACGTCGAGACGAAACGAAAGCTGCGCGACCCGGGAGCGATCGGTGACGGGTTCGACGGCGAGAACGTCGGGCCGTTCGAAGAGAGACTCCTCGAGATCATTGCAGAACACCAGATGCGAGACCGGGTGACCATCCAGAGCTTCGACCCGAGGTCCCTGTCGGCGATCGCTGTGGCCGACTCCGAAGTTCGGCTAGTGATGCTCACCTTCGAAGGGAGCTTCGACTTCGAAGCGTTCGCTGCCGAAGGTATCTGGGGCTGGTCTCCGAAGGCATCGACGGTGACCTCTGGACTCATCAGCGAGGCTCACGCAGCAGGACTCGTCGTCGTGCCGTGGACCGTCAACGACCCAGCGCTCGCCCGGGTGCTTCTCGATGCCGGCGTCGATGGCATCATCACCGACCGTCCGGACCGCTTCACCGACCGTTGAGGGGTGGTGTCTCTAGGGCTCTCGGTGCGACGGGCGCGCTGTAGGGAGAAGCAGCAGGACGGCAAGCGTGGCGAGTGCTGCAACGAGGTAGGGCATCCTGATGCCGACGGCGAACAGGATCCCTCCGGCGATCGGGCCGAGGACCCGCGCCAGTCCTCCCGCGGATTGTTGGACGCCGAGAACCACCCCGGCACGTCCGTCGGGTGCACGCCCTGCAATGGCAGATGCCAGGGCCGGCGTGGTGAAACCTTGCCCTACTGCAAGCAGGATCAGGCCGGGCGCGAGCTGGAGCAGTGTTGTCGAGAACGCGACGAGGAGGAAGCCTGCCACGTTGAGGCTGAGTCCGAGACCGATCAGAGAGATCTCGGAGAACCGCCTCGAGGCGGGGCCGACGAGGCCTGCCTGGGTAGTGACGAGCACGACACCGACGAATGCGAACACCATGGAGATCTGGGGTGCGGACAGTTCGAGGCGGTCTGCTGCAAGGAGTGCGAAGGTCGTCTCGAACAGGCTGAACGCTGCAACAGCGACGAACGACAGGGCGATCAACGTGGCGAGTCCCCCATCGAGTTCACGGACGCTTCGCATCAGTGACGGTGACTTCGCAATGGGCTCCTTGCGGGTCTCGTCGAGGCGGTACCAGGCCACGACGGCGTTGACGGCTGCGAGGAATCCCGCAATGAAGAACGGCACCCTCGGCCCGAAGAGTCCTGCAAGTCCGCCGAGTGCAGGCCCGAGCACGAATCCGATTCCGAACGCGGCACCGAGATACCCCATGAGGCGAGGACGGTCCTTCTCGTCGGCAGTGTCTGCAACGACCGCTCTGGCGACGGCGACACTCGCTCCTGAGATGCCGTCGATGATCCGCCCCACGAACAGGATGAGGATCGATCCGGCAAGTCCGAGGACGAGGCTGCCGATGGCGGATCCGACGAGTGTGATCACCAGAACCGGCTTGCGTCCCACCTTGTCCGAGACCCGACCCCAGATCGGGGAGAAGATGAACTGGGCAAGGGAGTAGGAGGCGAGGAGCAGCCCGATGATGTACGGACTCGCACCGAAGTCGGATGCGTAGAGAGGAAGGATCGGGATGATGATCCCGAAGCCGAGGAGGTCGAGCGCTACCGACGTCCAGACGGTCCAAAAGCCGCGCGGCACCGACTTCTTGGAGGTGTCGCTCGTCATCGCGTCATTCGATCCTATCGCTGATACTCACTGCCTCGGTGGCCAGGTGGGCCACACCGATGCCCCGGTATCCCCATCCTGCGAAGATGAGCCCGGGGTGTTCGCCCTCGAGGTTATCGACGATGGTGAGACGTTGACGGTGTTTGAGGTCGTACTGGGGGATGCCGTCTTGGTTTCTGACGATCTTGATCCACGACGGGTTGACCGGGGTACCGAGAGCGGCCTCCATCTCGGAGATGATAGTTGAGACGATGCGATCATCGGATTGTTCGATGATCCCCGGGTACCTGGCACCACCCACGATGACCTTTGCAAGGGAGTGTCCCGGGGCAGCGGTCGAAGGGGCGAACGAAGACTCGAAGAGACAGCCGAGGATCGTTGCATCGACCCCGGGTCCCGACAGGAACCCGAACCCTTCGGGGAGGGGAACCTCGTCGTTGGTGCCACCGACTCCGACGACGACGACGGGAGACGACGGCCAGCCTCGAAGGCCATCGGTCTCCATCCCAGGCAGGATCTTCGCGGCGTCATCGGGTCGAAGTGCGATGACGACTGAGCGTGCAGAGATGGTCTCGGGTCCCTCGATCCAGAAGAGGTCACCTTCTCTGGTCACGGACGACACGGGGAACTCTGAGACGTAGCGCTCTCCGAGTGCCCCAGCGAGAGTCGTAGCAGCAGCCGACATCCCTCCGACCGGGACGTGGCTGGTCGGCCGTGGCGGTCGTGGCTTGGGGAGTGCCCGTAGCTTGCGGATCGCCCCTCTCGTGATGCTCCCTGCGGTGCTCTCCATCTCGGTGAAGAGCGGGAACGCTGCTGCAGCAGACAGCGTGCCTGGATCGCCGGCGTAGACACCCGATGCCGCAACATGGGACAGGAGTGTCCCCGCCTCACGCCCGAGACGACGGGTGAGGAAAGACCTCAACGACTCTTCACCGCTCGGTGGCTTCGTGCGAATGAACGGCTCGGCCGCCATGCGGAGCTTGCCTGTGAGCGAGATCGCCTTCGTGCCGAGAGCCTTGGGTCCGTACGGGATGACGATGAGGCCGTCCCCGTTCCACACGTAACGTAGCGCTGCGGAGTCGGCTGCTTCCTCGAGGGCGACGCCCGCTGCGTTGAGGATGGGGGACAGGGCACGGTGGGGCACCATGAAGGTTCCCGCAGCGGGTTCGAGGACGTACCCGTTCTCGCTGATCGTGGCTGCAACACCACCGGGGCGGTTCGACGCCTCGAGCAGGGCCACGTCCCGACCGTCACGTACCAGCTGGGTCGCGATGAACAATCCGGAGAATCCACCGCCGATGACGACGGTATCGATGACGTGTGGCATGGCAACCTCTCAGATCGTCTTGGAGAACATCGGCTTGTCGGTTTCGAGAGGAGTATGTGCATCGAACACTCGTGCAACGTTGCGGATGAACATCCGGCCGAGTTCGGTGGCTTCGATCTCGTCGTTACTCACCTCGACCATACCTTCGTCCACGAGGCCTCCCGGGGCGGTGAGCACGGCGCGTTCCGAAGCGAATGCGGAGGCGAAGTCGAGGCCGAACCGCCGTTGTATCTCGGTGGCACGCACCCGACCGTTGCACATGAGTTCCGTGATGACGTAGCGTCGTACGAGGTCGTCGTCGGTGAGGCTGTATCCGCGCTCGATAGGGAGCGCTCCCTCATCGATTGCGGCGTAGTAGCTGGCGAGCCGACGATGGTTCTGGGCGTACGCGCCAGAGATGTCGCTGATCCCCGACGTTCCCAGCGCAACGACACCAGCACCGCTCTGGGTTGCGTAGCCCATGAAGTTGCGGGTGAGGGTCCCTGCTTCGGCAGCGATGGACAGCTCGTCCTCGGGAAGTGCGAAGTGGTCCATGCCGATCGCTCGGTAACCGGCGTGGGTCAGCCTCTCGGTGATCATCGACAACAGCTGGAAC
>JAJRYI010000487.1 GCA_024275815.1 Actinomycetes bacterium
GGGCATCGTGACCCGGCCGAAGAGGGCGATGAACGCGAACCGCAACGCGAACGTGGCGATACCAGCGGAGATGACGACGAGCCACGCGGTCATTTGATGGCCCGTTCCGCCACGACCCCTGCGGCGATGCCGGTGAGTGCGCCGACGAGAAGCCCGAGGTTGTAGGGGAGCCCGACGCCAGCGAGAGCGATGCCGCCCCCGACCGCTGCGGCGACGAGGCCGGGTTTGTCTTTGATCGCGAGGATGAGCAAGGCCAGGAACGTGAGAGGGATCGCGAACTCGAGGGACCACGATGACGGAATGGCCGTACCGAGAAGGATCCCGGTCGTCGTGGCAACCTGCCACGAGAGCCACAGGGTGACTGCGCTCCCGAAGTAGAAGGACGTGAACCCCTCCGTGGAGGCGGGATCGGGGAATCGGTGGCTGGTCACGAGATAGGCCTGGTCGGTGAGTACGTACGCCATCGCCGCCTTGCGCCCGAGGGGTTCGTCGGTGGTGTACCTGCCCATGTCGGCTGAGTACATGAGATGCCTGGCGTTGATGACGACCGCGGTGAACACGGCGACGATCGCGGCTCCGCCGGCACCGAGGATCCCAACTACGGCGAGCTGGGCAGCACCGGCGAAGATGATGAAGGAGCTGGCCCACGCGGCGAGTATGGGGACGTCGGACGCCGCTGCGGTGACGCCGAAGATGAGTCCAAAGGGAACGACACCGAGCAGGATCGGAGCGACCGATCTGGCACCTTCGTACCACATGGGGTTCAGGCCGCGCCTCAGGGTGACTCCTCCATTGCGTGGAGGTACCTTGTACGCAACGCGGTGACTACCCGAAGTGGACGGCGAACTCCTCGGCGATCTGCTCTTCGGTGAGCTTGCCGAGGATGCGATCGAGGATCACTCCTTCAGATGAGATGATGTACGTCGCAGGGAGTCCGATCGGTGAGTACGCGCGGTCGACGATATCGTCGGTGTCGAATCCGATCAGGTAGCTGACCTGGACCTC
This sequence comes from Actinomycetes bacterium, assembly GCA_024275815.1. Taxonomy (GTDB): domain Bacteria; phylum Actinomycetota; class Acidimicrobiia; order Spongiisociales; family UBA5794; genus JAMBLL01. The sequence continues at coordinate 1,006 of JAJRYI010000487.1, forward strand.
GTCGAGGAACTTCTCTGATTCGGTTCGTGAGTCCTGGACCGCAACACCGATGAACATGATCTCTGGGAAACGCTTCGATGCTGCGTCGATGTCGGGCATCTCCTCGCGGCAGGGGAAGCACCACGATGCCCACAGGTTCAGGAACACGGGCCTGCCGTCGTCTATGAGGTGTTCCCGGAGGGAGAACACCTCACCGGAACTGGTCGGGACGCTGAACTGGGGAGCGAGCTCGGCTGCCCCGATACCCCCGATGTTGCCCGGGGCCGGTGGCTTTTCCACCGTTGCAGAAGCGCACGCAGAGGCAACGATCGCCAGGGCGACGAACACGACGATCGACGCACGATTCATTCGCAAGGGAGCCATGTGCGCAACGGTAGAACCGCTACCGGGGTACATGATCGTGGCGCGGTGTCGTCGAAGCGCAGGGGGAACCAGCCGCGAGGTCTACGATTGTCCGATGAGTTTCTTCCGACGCAACCGAGCGAGTCTCGAACGTCTCGGCATCGACCCCGATCGTCTCCCACCGGGGCAGTATCACACGGAGCGGTTCCCGGTCCTCCAGGCAGGCAGCATCCCGGATGTAGATATGTCGACGTGGGATTTCGTCATCGACGGCCTCGTCGAGCGTCGGGTTGAATGGCGATGGAGCGATATCGACCAGATGCCCTCGAGTGAGATGACTGCAGATATTCACTGTGTCACGAAGTGGTCGAAGTTCGATACGCGCTGGAAGGGCATCCCCGTGTCCCATCTTTGGGATCAGATCACTCCGAAGCCCGGGGCTACCCATGTGATGATCAACGCCTACCACGGGTTCACGGCGAACCTGCCGATCGAGGATTTCCTCCGACCGAGAAACCTCTTCGCACACACCTATGAGGACGATCCGCTCACCCTCGAACACGGATTCCCGCTGCGTCTCATCGTCCCGCATCTCTACTTCTGGAAGTCGGTCAAGTGGGTGCGTGGGTTCACGCTCATGGACACCGATGCCCCAGGATTCTGGGAGCGCAGCGGCTACCACATGTACGGTGATCCGTTCTCAGAGCAGCGCTACTGGGGGGATGGCTGAGCAGTACGCTGTCACCGGTCTACGCCATACACACCCGGATCGCAAGAACACCAGA
>JAJRYI010000488.1 GCA_024275815.1 Actinomycetes bacterium
TCGACCTTCGCCGGGTCCGCCATGCGTGCGACACCGCCGTGGGCACGGATGTCTGCAGGAACCCGCTCGAGAGCCATGACAGCGCAAGCGCCGGCGGCCTCGGCGATCTTGGCCTGCTCGGCGTTGACGACGTCCATGATGACACCGCCCTTGAGCATCTCAGCCAGACCGCGCTTGACCTTGTCTGTACCGTATTCGGTGGTTGCCTCTGCCATAGTTCGCTTCCCTTTGTGGTCGAAACCTAATTCTACATGGCGCTGGGATTCGATCAGGAACGATGCGCCGTCACAGCGTCCGCGTACGCTGCGATGTACTCGTCGGTGATGCGTGCACCGTCGAACATCGCGACCCTCTCACTGGCTCGCCGTGCAAGGTCCCTGCGGCGGGGATCGTCGACGAGAAGTCTGCGGACCGCCCCTGCGAGATGTTCGGAGTCCCCCGGAGCGACGATCTCTCCGGAGTCGCCCAGGACGTGGAGGAACGCCGGGATCCCGGAAGCTACGACGGCACACCCCGAAGCCATCCCTTCAGCAACGATGATCCCGAACGACTCGCCCCGAAGGTTCGGTGCGACGAACACCTCCGCCTGGGCGAGCTGGGTGTACTTCTCGTCGTTGCCAACCGGTCCAAGGAACGTCACCCCGTCCATCTCTGAGTCCCTGGATGCCCCCATGACGTGGAGCGACGCGGCATCGTGAGCACCGAGAATCTCAGGCCACGCCTCCAGGAGGACGTCGAGGCCCTTTCTCGGGTCATCTCTCCCGAGGAAGGCGACGCGGCCAGGCACAGGATCACCGTTCCCGTATGCGTCGATATCGATGCCGTTCGAGATCACCCGGGCGTCGATCACACCGGCTATCGCCGAGCGTGCAACCGGACTGACTGCGGTGACGACGTCGAGCCTGCCGAGGACCTTGCGGACGATCGGCGACAACGACGAGTACCCCTTTCGTGCCCATCGGGGCGCGTCCGCGTGGAACGTACCCACCGTTGGTCTGTCACCGATACGAGTTGCCGTCAACGACACGGTTGGCATGAGTGGCTCGTGGATGTGGACCACGTCTGCGTCGCGGATGGCTTCGTTGATCCTGGAGCGGACACGTGGATCGATCGCGATCGGCGTCGCGGCTGCGTTCGCTTTCACGACGCTGGTACCTGCCACGAGGACCGCACCGGGTGGTCCTTCGCTTCCCGGGCCGATGACCGTAGAAGAGTGCCCAGCCCGCTCGAGCCACCCCGCCAACCGGATGACTTGATCCTGGACACCACCGGGCTTGCCAAGGTCGTAGGGGCAGACGATCGCAACGTGCATCAGCGGTCCTCGGCGGCTTGGTCCGAGGGCCAGTTCGGTTGGAAGAGATGCCACTGGGATGGAGCTTCCCGGATCATGTCCTCCAGGACGCGAGCGAGTGCCCGTGCTCCAAGTGAGACCCGCTCGGCCCTGTTGTCCCCTCCGGGCAACTCGACTTCGTCGTGAACGACGATTCGGTGGCCTGCCCCTTCCTTGAAGTACACCGCCACAGGGAGCAACGCAGCGTTCGTCATGTCGGCGAGGGCTACCGGTCCGGCAGGAACCGTCGTGCGTTCTCCAAAGAACTCGGTCTCGAGGCCCCGGCCGGTCACATCGCGATCCGCGAGGAGGGCGATCGCCCCTCCATCCTTCAGATTGCGTACGAGCTTGGAGCGTCGTTGTGGATCCGTCGTCAAGATGATGCCGATGTCGAACTTGGCCCGCACATCGACGAACCACTGCGTGATGAGCTTGTTCGGTAGATCCTCGGCCACGGCGATGATCGGCACACCGATCTCGTTTGCGATGATCCCTGCGATCTCCCAGTTCCCCATGTGGGGAACCGCGAACACGATCGCTCTCCCCTGCCGCTTCGCTTCGAAGACGGGTTCGAAGTTGACACGTTCAACACGGCGCGCGATGGCCTTCTTGCGTCGTGGCCGGAACCAGAACGTCTCTGCCCAGTAGCGGCCGTAGGAGCGGTACATCCCCTCGACGGCTTCGGCGATCTCGTGCGATGTTGCATCGCTGCCAAGGACACGGCGCATGTGTTTGGCAAGAAGTACGTTGCGCTCCGACCCACGGCGGTAAGCGACCGTTCCACCGATCTCACCGAGTCGGCGCACGACGGGTTCGGGCAGGAGGCCGAACAGGGCAGCCGCGATCCGAAACGGGATGTAGGTGAGCCAGGTCTTCACGCGTCGAGCTGCTGCCAGGTCTTTCGAATGCGCTGTGCAACGGTGAA
>JAJRYI010000059.1 GCA_024275815.1 Actinomycetes bacterium
GCGGAGGGGGAGGGATTTGAACCCTCGGGACCCCGAAAGGTCCAACGGTTTTCGAGACCGTCACATTCGTCCGCTCTGTCACCCCTCCAGATGGACGAGAGTGTACCGACACACCAACCCGAGCGGGTCTCGACGTTGGGATCGACAACGACGCCCGAAACGCTAATTTCGGGAGTAGCCGACCACCCGCTGGAGGGACTCTCATGCCGATCGCAACGCCGGAACAGTACAACGCCATGCTCGATGCTGCCCGGGACGGGAAGTACGCATACCCGGCGATCAATATCACCTCGTCGGAGACCCTCAATGCAGCGATGCGCGGGTTCGCAGACGCAGGATCCGACGGCATCATCCAGATCAGCCATGGCGGAGGATCCTTTGCCTCGGGAACCTACGTCAACTCGATGGCGCTCGGTGCCCAGGCCATTGCAGAGATGGCTCACTTCCTCGCAGACGAGTACCCGATCTTGATCGCCCTGCACACCGACCACTGTCAGGCAGACAAGGTCGATACCTTCATCCGGCCTCTCCTTCAGGTCAGTAGAGAACGCAAAGAACATGGGCTCGGACCGCTCTACCAGAGCCACATGTTCGACGGCTCGGCGATCGACCTCGACTCCAACCTCTCCATCAGCGAGGAACTCCTCGACGAGATGCGCCAACTCGACATCATCCTCGAACTCGAGGTCGGCGTCGTCGGCGGCGAGGAAGATGGGGTCTCAGCCGAGGGCACACCGAGCGAGAAACTCTACACCACGAACGAGGACCTGATCGAGACCGCACGTAGGCTCGGCCTCGGCGAGAAGGGGCGGTACATGCTCGCCGCAACGTTCGGCAACGTACACGGCGTGTACAAGCCGGGGAACGTCAAGCTTCGCCCCGAGGTGCTCAGGGACGGGCAAGCCGCCATCAAAGACGTCTACGGAGATGACGCCCGGTTCGACTACGTCTTCCACGGAGGTTCGGGATCTGATCTCAGCGACATCCACGACGCCATCGACTACGGCGTCATCAAGATGAACATCGACACCGACAACCAGTACACGTTCACACGCTCCATCACGGATCATATGTTCACGAACTACGACGGCGTGCTCAAGGTCGATGGCGAGGTCGGGAACAAGAAGGTCTACGACCCCCGCTCGTACCTCAAGAAGGCAGAGGTTGCCATGGCCGGCGGTGTGACCGAAGCATGTGAACGTCTCCGCTCGAGTGGGAAGTCACTGCTTCAGGGCTAGGAGGAAGCAGGCGCTACCGACGCTCAGCGAAGAACTGCTCCATGAGGTTCCCCGCATCGTCCTCTCGCACGCCTGCGACGAGGTCGATGCGGTGGTTGAGTCGACCGTCCTGGGGGATGTTGAACAGGGACCAGCAGGCCCCGGCCTTGGGGTCCGGTGCTGCGTAGACGATCCGTTCGACCCGGGACCACACAGCTGCCATCGCACACATCGCACACGGCTCGATCGTCACGACGAGGGTATGGCGATCGAGACGCCACGACCCGAGAGCGATCGACCGTCGACGGATCACCAGCATTTCTGCGTGGGCGGTCGCATCGCCTCGCTCTTCACGCCGATTGCGGTCTGATGCAACGACCGTGCCGTCACCATCGACGAGGGCCGCTCCGATCGGGACGTCCCCGTGTACAGGGGCAAGAGCGGCCTCTTGAAGGGCTATGTCCATGGCGTTGTGCCAGTTCACTACAGGGCCTTTCGCTTCTACAATCTCCAGCCTAGGGAGGGGTCGCATAGTCTGGCCTAGTGCGCACGCCTGGAAAGCGTGTATGTGGAAACGCATCGAGGGTTCGAATCCCTCCCCCTCCGCCCAAGAC
>JAJRYI010000489.1 GCA_024275815.1 Actinomycetes bacterium
GGCGGGATTGGCTCGTACATCGGAGTCACCGGCTCTATGACCTCATAGAGGTGCTCCTCCCCAAACGGGATCTCATCGGCACGCAACCGTGGCTTGTCATCCAACATAGAGACAACGTACCAACCACCTACGACAGAAACCGGGTACTGAGACATGAAGCCGAAACACGGCTCGGTGGCCTCACATCGCCCTCAATCCTCTGTGTGACGGTGTGATGCCGGGCTCTTTCTGCCGTCCCCCCTTCAGGGGGGACAAGCGAGTCCTCGAGCGAAGGGGGACCGCGAGCCTGCGAGCGCGGTACGGCACGGTCCCACGCACAGGCTGGTTCCACTTCGTGCTCGCAGACTCGCCCTCCCCCCCTGCATCGCTCGTCCCTCGCTCTGCCGTCCCCCCTGAAGGGGGGACAGAACAACGCCACATCCTGGATGGAAGCGGTGCAACAGTCAACACCTCGGAGCCCGTACCGTGACTAGCAATACGGGTGCCTGGTCGACATCTCTCGCCGTGACCGTGACGACCGGACGGTCGCTGATGGGCAGGGACCCAGCGCTGGTTCTCCACCAACGGTCCCGATGTCGCAAGGTAGAATGAACGTGCCAGGCGATCGGAGAACTCTGTGGCCACAAGGGTGGCATGCGTATTGGCTGCACTCGCACTCGTGGTCACGGCTTGTTCCTCCACGACCGGTCGCCCTGGCGAGTTCGACAACATGTCGGCAGATGAAGTCGGCTGCACCATCAACTACGGGAACTCCGATCTGTACATCGTCGGTCCGCTCGGCCCAAGCGACTCAGAAAAGATCACACCGAACGACTACAGCTCGATCCGTGTCGGTCGGACCGCGTCCGACATCGTGGTCGTGGCGACGGTTCCCGGTGGTGGAGGGAACGCAGTAACGGCGCTAAACAACATGCTGGCCGATGGCGTCGTCGCCCGAAGAGGGTTCTCCAACGGAGGTGACCCCGGGTACGTGGTCACGTGCTGGCGCGGGGACGGATGAGCGCGCTCGGCTCGACGCTCTCACGCGTCTCCAGATCCTGAGAACAGACTACGTCGGAGACGAGAGGCGCCCAACGGTCCCACCTCTGAAGCATCAGGGGGACGGCCACCGGCGCGACTGCTGTGACCGGGATGACCCCCGAGATTGGCCTGATCGAACCCAATGATGTGGCCGAGTGCGTCCGCTTCGGGCTGGAGTCCTTCCGTCCCGGCTTCGTGAACTTCAGGGAACAGTGTGGCGAGGACCTCTTCAACGCTCTGCGACCGGACTGGGAGAATGCTCACTCCCGATACATCCAAGAGACGTGCATGGATGAGGACAAGGAGACATGGGTGTCGTTGATCGATGGAGTAGCGATCGGCTTCGTCGTCCTCGTGGCGAACGCCGACACCGCCTTGGGCGATATCGAACTCCTCGCGGTCGATCCCGATCATCAGGGCCGGGGTGTGGGAACGGCACTCAACGACTTGGCCGTCAACCGGCTTCGTGAACTCGAAATGCGGTTCGCGACCGTCTCCACAGGATCCGGTCCGGACCACGCTCCGGCTCGTTGCTCATACGATAAGGCAGGGTTCACACCGATGGCGATCCAATCCCTGACCTTCGTGCGATGTCTGTAGCGTCAGGACCCTCGATCCACCCCAACATGCACCGATTCACCCATGGACCGCGACACTCCTGCTGAGTATCCTTAGTGGAAGAACACTGCTCTTCATAGCCATCCGATGACTCGAGATGAGACGCAGAGGTGAAGCATGATTGGTAAGGGAGACCGCGTCGAACGACTCACGAAGAAGGTCGGACAAGTCGCTGCGACCGGCAAGGTCACAGAAGTACGCGACAGCCACTACGTCGAGGTCCAGTGGGACGACGGCCACACGAGCGTCGTCTCGAAAGATGGGCTCGTCCTCCTGACGGAGGCCAACCGCCCGCACAAGGGCACCTGACTCGAAGTGCCAACACCCGCATCCGACACAGAGTCCGGGTGCCGATTTCGGCCATCGCAGGTACGTGCCCGTTCATCACCGGCATCGGCGTCTATGAAGCGATGGCGATGTAGAACGAACTCGTCGCACACGCAGAAGGGGTACCCATCATCGGGTGCCCCTTCCTTCGTTGAACTTCGACGCGAGGTGCGGCTGGCTACACAACTCCCTCGACCGCGACCAGCTTCGAGTTCGGTGCGAACCGTTGACGGACCGCAGCCCACTCCTGGTACTCGGGGGTCCGGTACCACGTCATGAGTGCATCCATGGAGGGGAACTCGATGATGACCATGCGGTCGGGCTTCCAGTCCCCTTCGAGGACAGTCATCTCACCACCACGGACCCTGTACTGGCCACCGAAGCCGGTTGCCGTGCGAACCGCTGCCTCGAGATACCCGCTCTTGCGGTACCCGTCCATGTCCTCGGGTAGAACGTCTGCCATCAAGTACGCCGCCATGTTTCGAACCCCTCATCTGATCCGTCGACCGTCGACTCCCGATGCTACCTGCCCAGCGTCGCCCACGGACCCGTGCCGTTAGAGTGCCGCCATGCCAGGAGACACGATCACCCGGACAGCCATGGCCGTGATCTTCGGGGGAATCGCACTCGTCCTGACGGTCAATGCTGACTGCTCCGGCCTCCCCGAACAGTCTTGTACGAGCGTCCTGGGAACGACGATGCCCCAGATCGACCGGCTGCACTCCGTGCTATGGATCGCTGCTGCCGCCGCGTTGGGCTGGTTCGTGTTCTCGACCGTCAACCGCGTCAAGATCCTCCTGGCGACACTGTTCGGTGGTTTCATCGGATTCTGGGTCGCCGTTGGTGCCACAGTTCTCTACTCCTTGCGAAACACCGTCGACCCTGACCCTGCCATCGCCAGCAGCAACGAAGGATTCCTCTTCATCCTCGCCTTCTTCGCGTTGATCGGATCCATCACCGGCCTCAGCGTCGCCTTCATGTTGGCGTGGCGCCGATGGGCACGCAGGCCCACTGACCCGGGGACCACCGAGACCGGGGACCCGGGCATCACCTGATAGGATTCCGCCATGGATATCGGTCGTGTCGGACTCTGGACATTTCTCCTCGATGAGCACCCGACGTCGCGGGTTCGGGACCTGGTCCAGGAGATCGAGGACATGGGGTGGCCGACGCTGTGGCGACCCGAGTCCACCGGCCGTGACGTCCTCGTCGCTGCGAGTGTCATGCTCGACGCTACGACCAACCTCATCGTCGCATCCGGAATCGCACA
>JAJRYI010000490.1 GCA_024275815.1 Actinomycetes bacterium
CCGACTGCCGAACTCTCGTCCTCCGCCGACCGATTACTCTTTCGACATGGCTGACTACACACCCCCGGTCCGTGACATCGCCTTCTCTCTTCAGACGATCGCCGATGTCGACTCCATCATCGCCCTGCCCGAGTTCGAGCACGTCGAGTCCGACATGATCGACGGGGTTCTCGACGAAGCGGCACGATTCTTCTCCGAGGTCTTCGCACCGACCAACAAGGTCGGCGACGAGAAGGGGGCGACACTCGTCGATGGCCAGGTCATCACCCCCGATGAGTTCAAGCCCGTCTGGTCCAAGCTCGTCGACGCGGGCTGGACCGCCGTCACCGGCTCTCCCGAGTACGGAGGCCACGGCTTCCCGAAGACGATCGGCATAGCGATCTCGGAGATGATGACATCTGCCAACCTCGCCTTCTCGCTCAACCCGATGCTCACCGGGAGCGGTATCACGTTGCTCACCAAGCACGGCAGCGATGATCTCAAGGATCTGTACCTCGGCAAGCTCATCTCGAGCGAGTGGACGGGCACCATGGTCTTGACCGAGCCCGAAGCAGGATCCGATGTCGGGGCCCTCAGGACCAAGGCAGAGCCGAACGACGACGGAACCTATCGCATCAACGGGACCAAGATCTTCATCACCTGGGGTGACCACGACCTTGCAGACAACGTGATCCACATGGTCCTCGCCCGCACCCCGGATGCACCTGCGGGGACGAAGGGGATCTCGCTGTTCGTCGTGCCGAAGTACCTCCTCGACGACGACGGCGCACCAGGGGAGCGCAACGCCGTCGAGGTAGTCTCCATCGAACACAAGCTTGGTATCCACGCCAGCCCGACCTGTGTGCTGTCGTTCGACGATGCCACCGGGTACCTCGTCGGCGAGGAGAACCGCGGGATGCGGTACATGTTCACGATGATGAACCAGGCCCGCCTCGAGGTCGGCCTCGAAGGACTATCCGTTGCCGAGCGTGCCTACCAGCACGCCGCGGCGTACGCCAAGGACCGGATACAAGGCCGGGCTCTCGGTGCATCCGAGCCGTCACCGATCATCGAGCACCCCGATGTGCGCAGGATGCTGATGACGATGAAGGCCTACACCGAGGCGATGCGCGCGCTCGTACACGACGCCGTTGCAGCCGACGACCGAATGCATTCGGCAACGACGCAGGACGAGCGCGATGCCGCCCGCGACCGCCTTGCCCTGTTGACACCGATCACCAAATCGTGGTGCACGGACCACGGTGTCGACATCGCATCTATCGGGATCCAGGTCCTCGGAGGTATGGGGTTCATCGAGGAGGCAGGCGCTGCACAGTTCTACCGGGACGCGCGGATCACACCCATCTACGAAGGGACGAACGGGATCCAGGCGCTCGACCTCGTCCTGCGAAAGCTCCCGATGAGCGACGGCGCAGTGATCGATGGGTACCTGGCCGAGATCGATGGTGTGGCCGACGCTCTCGCCGCCGATGCAGATCTCGCTGACCTCGAGCCGCATCTTCGCTCAGCCACTGCTGCCGTGAGAGAAGCAACAGCGTATCTCCTCTCCGCTGACATGCCGGACACGATGTCCGGCGCAACGCCGTACCAGGAGATGCTGGGAACCCTTGCAGGCGGCTACTACCTCGCCCGTCAGGCGCTCGCAGCTGCCCCGAAGGCAAGCGACGACGAGTGGATGGCAGCAAAGGCCGCGACGGCACGGTTCTACATGGCCAATCTGCTTCCCCGGATCCACGGTCTGTCGCCATCGGTCACAGCGGGTACCGCGAGCGTGTTCGGCGTCGACGACGGCTTCCTCGGCGCGGTGTCATGACACAAGCCAGTGCGGCTGCGTTCTTCGACCTCGACCGCACGATCATTTCCGGCTCGTCTGTCTTCGCGTTCGGGTGGGTCGCGCACCGGGCAGGGTTGATGCCGACGAGTCAGCTCATCTCCGATGCAGCCAACGCCGTCGCGTTCAAATTCGCCGGGGCGTCAGACGACAAGACGGAGATGGTCAAGTCCCGCATCCTCGATGCGATTGCAGGAGTCCCGGTTTCGACCTTCACCGAACTCGCCGACGACGTCCTTCCCAAGCTGATGTCCGATGTGCGTCGCGAAGCGCGTGGCCTCATCGATCTGCATACAGACGCGGGTCGAGACACGTACATCGTTTCCGCATCACCGATCGAGATCGTTGCGAAGTTCGCTGAGGCGATGGAGATGACGGGAGGCCTCGGCACTGTGGCTGAGATCAATCACGGCGTCTACACGGGCAGACTCGCACAACCCTTCTGCTACGGCGAGGGCAAGGCGCACGCCATCAACCGTATTGCGGCAGAGAAGGGGTACGACCTCGAGGCGAGCTACGCCTACACGGACTCGGCAGGTGATCTCCCCATGCTCGAGGCGGTCGGCCACCCTGTCGCCGTCAACCCCGACCGCGCCCTCGAGACGATCGCGTACCACCGGGGCTGGCCCATCGTGGAGTTCTCCAGGACCCGCAAGAAGGTCATCAAGCGGACGACCGCAGGAATCGGTGCCGCCGGCCTTGCCGGGGCAACCTACGCCCTCGGCCGCTACCAGGGGCGAAAGCGAGTAGACAACAGGCACTAGATGCCACTCGCCTGCACGACTCGAGCCCCCATCCTCCTTGAACCTGGATCCA
>JAJRYI010000060.1 GCA_024275815.1 Actinomycetes bacterium
CACTGCGACTTGTTCTGTGGTGTCTATGACCCTGCCCAGGCAAAGATCGAAGCCATGTCATGCCTCAAGATCGCCGAGAAGTATCAGGCGTCGGATGATGACGCGTTTCGGAGCAGGTGTATCGGGATCAAGGAGGAGCGTGCCGAGCTCGCGAAGCATCATCTGATGGTGCTGTGGGCGGACTTCTTCAAGCCGCACCACCTCGAGCAGTTCCCCGGTCTCCACGACCTGTTCTGGCGTGCGCTCAAAGCCGCCGGTGACGCCAAGAAATCGATGGATCCGGCAGTCTCCCAGGCGCTTCTCGACGTGATCGACGAGGTCGCAACGGTGTTCTGGCAGACTGAGGAGTCGAAGGCGACGGGAGTGTATCCGCCCGCGTAGCGGTCACCTGGTACAGCTCACGAAGGGCCGGGGAGAGACGCGTCCCTGTCTGTCGTCTGCTGTCTGTCTGCTGTCTGTCTGCTCCAGAGCCAGTCGTAGAGGAGGGAACCGACGCCGAGTATCACTGCGATGTACACCGCAGTGCCGGCGAGGAGTCCGAAGATCGCTGCGATGATCGGAGGTCCAGATAGACCGGTGCTGATCATCCAAGAGACCAAGCCGGCGACAAAAGCGGCCGGCACTGCGAGCGGGATCGCGCGGCCGGCACCTTCGAGTACGGCGGCGAGTCCCGACCTGGCGTCCTGCGGCCGGTACCAGACGGCGAACAGCACAGCTGTATAGGTGCCGAGAGACAGCACCGAAGCCAGCGCCACGCCTCTGAAACCGAGCGCGTTGACCATCACGAAGTAGGTGGGAACAGCCAGGATGGTGACCACCGTGCCGATGATCACCGGTGTCCACATGTCCCGACGTGCGTAGAACGCCCTGGTGATGATCTGGAGCGCTCCCCAGATCGGTATCCCGAACGCGTACACGAAGAGTGCCGATGCGACGGCGTCGGTGGTCTCGGAGGTGAATGCACCTCGCTCGAACAGGATGCGGATGGTGGGGACCGTCATCGCCGCAACGATCCCTGCAGCGAGGATCGACAGCGCAAGTACGTAGCGCAGGGCCTTGTTGACCGTGGCGAGCATCTCTGAGCGCTTGCCCTCTGCGAAGAGACGTGACAGGGTCGGGTACGCAGCGACTGCTGCCGCCTGGGCGATGATGCCGATCGGGACGAGCATCGTACGGCGTGCGTACTGCAGGTTGGTCTGTGCCCCTGTCCCGGCCATGTCACCGAATACGGACATGAAGATCTCGTCGAGGGCGACGACCGACTGGCCGAGCATCAGGGGAAGCGCGATGACGAGATACGCACCGATCGCGGGATGCTTCCATGAGGGACGGAGTCTCCAGGGCATCCCGACGCGGTGCGCCCCCCAGATCTGCAGAGCGAAGTTGCCGACGAATGCACCGATCAGCGCCCCCCAGATGAACCCGGCGGGATCCGGTGTTCCCGTCACCGCTGCGTAGAGGACGCCCCCCGAGATGATCCCGAGGTTGTAGGCGATCGGGGCGATCGTGGGGATCGTGAATACACCCTTGGCGTACTGAACGGCGGCGAACATCGCGCCGACGACGAAGGCAAACTGGGCGGGAAGCACGATGCGTGTGAGCGTCGTCGTTTCGGCGACCTGCTGATCGGAGAACCCGGGGAACAATGAGTTGATCAGGGCCGGTGCTGCGATCCATGCGATGACGATCGCAGCCAGGATGCCGATCGCAAGCCACCGAAGAATGGAGCCGAACGCCCGCCAGCCCTCGTCCTCGTCCTCGTCGGCGAGGTACTTCGAGAAGATCGGGATGAACGTGATCGTGAGGAAGCCGCCCGCAAGGAGGTAGTTCGCGAAATCCGGGATACGGAACGCTGCGACGTAGACGTCCGTCACCTCGTTCGACCCGAGCATTGCAGCGAAGATCATGTCGCGGAGGATCCCGAGGAACCGGGATGCCATGATGCCGAACGCCACGATGATCGCCGCGGTGCCCATGTTCCCGCGTTTGAAGCGGGCGAGTAACGCTGTCATGGTGCCACGGTACATCTACCCATGTGCAGACCCTCGTCTTGCCTCAGGCGAGGTCACGCGAGCCGAGCAGCTGTGCGGTGAGGAACACACCGGCGGCAAAGGCGACGGCCGTTGCGGTGAGCGACCGTGTGATCGAGACGTCGAGAGGCTCGATCGAGTTGAAGACGTACGGAAGTGCATCGTTCACCAAGGCTGTGAACGCGGTGAGGCCGTAGTGCCACGGCGACAGTGTGGAGAGGGCAGGCAGAGCGTTCACGACGCCGTTCTCGAACACGAGGAGGTACGCCATTGCCACGATGACCGCCCGATCGGTGAGGAACCCGAGAGGCACCGTCAGTGACACGTACATGCTCGTCGCGATCGCCACCCCGACCGAGAGTCCCACGATGAGGCCGGCACCGCCGAACCGCACGGCGTGTGCCAACCCGAGGGCGAGTACCCCGATGAGGTTCACGCCGATAGCAGCGGTGGTGGCAGCCAGCATCTTCGTGGCTCCCAGAGCGGTCCGAGAGATGGGTCGCAGCACTATGAAGCTCAGCGTCTGGTCTCGCCGCTCGACCCCGAGTGCCGATGCACCGATGACGATCGACACGACGGGAACGGTCAGCGCGAACAGGATCGTCGATGCGATGCCTACGAGACCCTCGAACGCAGCATCCGATGTCCGGTTGGTGGTAGCGATGAGGTAGATCGCCATCGGGGACAACTGGATGAGCCCGAGGATGATCGTTCTACGGATCGGGAGAGCCTGTCTCACCGACATCACGAAGAGGTTCGATAGAGGCTTCATCGGCCCTCGACGAGGTAGCGGAACACAGACTCGAGAGACTGGTCCTGTGGCTGGAACGAAGTGATCGTAGCCCCCACGGCCGTGGCAACGCGCGGTGTGTCGCGTCCGAGCGTCGTGATGTCGTTGGTGGTTATCTCGAGCCCCGAGTCTGTCGCCGAGACGCTGGCTGCGGCAGAGGATTCGGCGAACAAGGCCGCTCCGAGGTCGCGAGGAGCGTCCGTTGCGATCCGCACGACGTACGGGATGTCATGCATGGCTGCTCGGATCGCTTCGACGGATCCGGCTGCGGCAAGTCGGCCATCGACGATGGCAACGACGCGGTTCGATACACGCTCGACTTCTTCGAGGACGTGTGACGACACGATGATCGTCTTGCCCTCGGCGCCGAGG
>JAJRYI010000491.1 GCA_024275815.1 Actinomycetes bacterium
AGGCTTCCTCTGCCAGGGCGATGGAGTACTCGAAGGAAGCCGGGTCTGACGGGTCGAGCCAGGCGTAGCCGTTGCGCGAGCGCCAGAGCCCGCCATCGTCCACGTTCGTCACGGCACGATCGGGTTCGGCCTCGGCGTAGAAGCTGTCCTGGAAGACGCCGATCCTCGCGATCATGTACAGGCCCCGGTCGTGTCCCTGGGCAACGATGTCTTTGGCATCGAAGTACGCGCTCACTGCACCGATCGCGTTCGCCGTCGGTACCGCACTCGGGTACACCACGGTTCCATCCTCCGTCTTGATGTCGATCGCCAGAGCGTTGATGCCCGAGTCGTCCGTGAGCGCGAGGATCGCGTTCCATCGATCGACGTCGAGGAGGGCGTCGGGAGCGACACGCAGGGCGTTGATGATCCTCGGCGACATCGACATGTCGAACTGATCGACGTCACCGCTCCATGCCAGCTCACTCGACACCCACGCAGGCCGGCTGAGCTCGATCGTCCCGGGAACCACACGATCGAGGGAGTATCGGCCCTCGTTGTCCGTCGTGTCCTTCGCCCTGCCGAGCTGTACGAGGGCTCCGGGTAACGGTCGCCCTGCGTCGGTCGTCACGCGCCCGGTCAACACGACCGGCTCGAGGCGGAACTCGATCCGCCCACCGTCGGGGTACCGCTCGACGGTGAACTCTGCAGGTCGAAATCCGTCGGCTTCGATCTCCAAGGCGATCGGCAGCCCTTCCCATACGATGATCGGTCGGGGTACGCCCGCCTGTGGAAGCGCGACACCATCAGCGAAGACCGTTGAGGAAACCGCAGCGAGATCATCTGCTGCCAGTGTCACGATCTCGATCGTGGGAGCGGCGAGTTCGGGAGGGACAACTGCATCACCGGGCGTCACACCGAGCGGGCCGGCGCACGCCGAAAGTACCAGGGCACTCAGCGCGATAGTGATGACGGGTCGACGGAACATGTTGGTATGAGCCTGTTGGATCGGTGATATGAAGGCTACAGCCCTCTTGCCAAACTGCCCCAATGGTGATATCTTCCATTCGCGCTGAACATATGTGTGCGCGCGACGCCATAGACGGGGGGCTCCGTGGCTGACGCAGCAAGGGAAACATCGGTAGCCGACGCGATTGGGATGTACCTCGAGGCCGTATCGAGCCATGGGCTGCTCACGGCCGCAGATGAGGTTCGCCTCGCCAGAACCATAGAGCGCGGGCATCGCGCTGAACACGAGCTCGCAGCAGCCGAGACGCTCACATCGGAACGCAGGGCAGAGCTCGTGCGCTACGTGCGTCTGGCAGATCACGCCAAGTCCCAGTTCATCCGCTCCAATCTGCGACTCGTGATCTCGATCGCCAAGCGGTACACGGGCAGGGGCCTCGATCTTCTCGACCTCATCCAGGAGGGCAACCTCGGGCTCATCCGTGCCGTCGAGAAGTTCGACTGGCGCAAGGGGTTCAAGTTCTCCACGTACGCAACATGGTGGATCCGTCAGGCCATCACGAGGGGTCTCGGCAACCACGGCCGCACGATCCGTCTCCCTGTACACATGGTCGACGTCGTGCGCACGGTCCAAGAGACGGAACTATCTCTTCAAGAACAACTCCGGCGGGTCCCGACGATCGCCGAGATCGCCGAGGTGAGCGGCCTCGACGAGGACAAGATCCTCGTGGCTCTCAACGCCCCCGGCGACACGGTGTCACTCGACCGTCCCGTCGGAGATGACGGCGATGCCGAGCTCGGTGATTTCGTGACGGATGCCGAAGCTGAGGACCCGTTCGCCGTCGTCGCCGATGCTGCGAGGCGCAAAGAGATCTCCCGCGCCCTTGCCACACTCGACGAACGTGAGCAGATGGTCCTGACGTTGCGATACGGCCTCGACGGCAAGGCGCCCCGCACGCTCTCGAACGTCGGTGAGCGGCTCGGCATCACCCGTGAGCGAGTTCGCCAGATCGAGACGAGAGCGCTCGGCAAGCTCAGACACCCCTCGACGCTGCACGACCTCAAGAGCCTGCTCTAGCCCGTCCCTCCCTTCAGGGGGGGGACGGGCTCGTCTTCGAGCGAGGGGGGACCGCGAGCCTGCGGGCCCGGTACGCGAGGACGCGGATCGGCCGTTCGCGTGACCGATCCACCGTCGAGCTCAGAACAGCTTCATCACGTCCGAGTCGACGCCTCGGAGAGCGTC
>JAJRYI010000492.1 GCA_024275815.1 Actinomycetes bacterium
ACGATCTGGGCGTCGCCGACCACCGGTGGATACGACATCCCGGAGAATATTCGCCACCTCGTCCTCGCAGGAGACGACACCGCGATCCCCGCGATCGGGACCATCCTCGAAGCCCTTCCCAGAGATACACGAACGACCGTCATCATCGAGGTGGTGAACGACGAAGACGAGCGTGAACCGAGCGACGAGGTCCCTTCCGACCCGATCTGGCTCCACCGGGGAACCGATGTGGCCACGGCAGGCTTCCAGACGTTGAACCTCGTGAAGTCGATCGCTGTACCGCCCGACGCGCACTGGTGGATCGCCGGGGAACGGGACGCGATCACCAGCGTACGAGACGTCCTGACCAACAACCGTGGTATCGCCAAAGACCGTATCTCCCTCAACGCGTACTGGCGTCTGCGGCCCGACGCAACCGACACGAGCTGAGATGCCGCTGGATCGCCCGTTCTGTGGGCTCCCACCGTCATATAGGCGGTCTGGAACCCTGGGTACGCGAGAAGGGTGCCGCGAGCGGCACCCTTGCGTGGAGGTGGGGGGAATCGAACCCCCGTCCCGAGAGACATCAGCGCCGGCATCTCCGAGCGCAGCCAACAGCGAGCTTTCGGAACACGAGGACTCTGTCGGCAAGCACCCTCATGCCCTATCCGGGATCGTCTTTCCCCGCCGGTCCCGGAACCCCGGCGGGGGCATCCCACATTGCAATGCCCCGACCTGCCGAGGTGGGTACCCAACAGGGGGACAGGAGCGTTTATCTACGCTGCCAGTGCGTAACTATCGTTTGCACTTATATATGTTCCGGCTCTTTAACGAGGACTCCGGAGACCTCGGCTCGCTTCCGGCGCCTCAACTCTCACGGTCGAAACCATGTCACCCCCGCGTAGCGGGAACGTGAGGAACACGTCCACACCACAAGCGTACAACGCCGGGGGCCTTTGGACACCAGGATTCCACGAGAACCGGTGACCGGTAGCCTTCCGGCCATGGAGATAGACGAGACACCAGAACCTGACGGGGCAGCACAAACCCCCGATCAGACCGATACCGGCCTCTCCTCGCCCACCGAGACCAACCCCCCTGTGCCCGACGACACTGCTGGTGTGCCGCCCGATCCAATAGACCAGGATGCCCGGACCGATCCGGGTTCCCGCCCGTGGATACGACCGACGTTGTTCGTCATCGGCTCGCTCCTGATCCTCGCCCTCGTAGCAAGCCAGACCTACCTCATCACGACGCTCGGCCAGACACGGAGCGACATCTCCAGCCTCGAGGCCGAGATCAGCGACGTCGAGACCGCCGTTGGAGACATCTCCGATGAGGTCGCCGGCCTCACCGAGGAGATCGACACGGTGAAAGATGTCAGGCAACGAGCTGAGGAGACCTCCCCGGCACCAAGCGTCGTTGAGGGGTTCCTCCCACGCTTTGCCGCCGGCGCCCAGGACACCGCACTCGGGCTCGTACTCCCCGAGATCAGCGCGATCGAGGCGTACAGCGAAGAGACCGTCACGATCGACCCCTCCGACGGCATGAAACGGGTCTGGCTCATCTGGGCTCACTGGTGCCCGTACTGCCAGGAGGAACTGCCGATGATGGCAGAGTGGTACCCACAGAACGCCGCGCAGTTCCCGAACGCCGAACTGGTCACGGTGACGACCGCCATGGATCCGGCCCGCGGCAACCCGCTCGACGAGTACCTCGCTGCACAGCAGTTCCCCCTCCCTGTCCTGCGGGACGAGGACGGGAAGCTCTCCGCCCAGTTCGGCGTCTCGGCGTTCCCGTTCTGGGTGATCACCAACGGCGATGGGACCGTGCTCTACCGCACCGCAGGCCTCCTCGGCGTCGACCAGGTCGAACAACTCTTCACACAGCTCGAAGCGTTCGAGAGCTGATGCACCCGCATCATCTCCGACGCACGAGCATCACGACGCCCATCGCTACACTCGGGATGGGCCACACCCGAAGCGGCCCAGCGGTCAGAGCCAACGAGGTACCCGATGCAGATGGATGAGTTCGTAGACCAGGCGAGAGCGATCGTCAACGACGATCGACTCACCTTTCACCAACGGCGCCACTACCTCGCTGCCCTTGCCGAGAGCGCGCTCCCCTACCCTGCCATCTCGGACGCCGCGACCGAGGCCCTGAACAAGGGCATCGTCTCAGATCTCTTCGAGGGACACGCACCGTACCGGCCCCGCTACCTCCTCCCCGACTACGACCGGGCGATCCGCCGGGGTTCCGAGCACCTGGAACTCGATCCACCCACCACCCTCGATGAGGCGTTGACCTTCCTGCTGATCCTCTACACACAGGTTCCATCCATCACCGGCTACCCCGTGTTCCTCGGAGACATCGACTCGCTCCTCCTTCCCTTCGTCGACGATGTGTCCGACGCCGACCTGCGGGCCAAGCTCCGTCTGTTCTGGATGTCGCTCGACAGGATCCTCCCCGACGGTTTCGTCCACGCCAACATCGGCCCACACGACAACCGGGTCCTTCGTGCCGTACTCGACGTCGACCGCGAGCTCCTCCAGATCGTGCCGAACCTCTCGCTCAAGGTGGACCCCGAAGCGACATCGGACGACGTGCTCCTCGACGCCATCGCAACCGTTTTCGCCACAGCCAAACCTCACTTCGTGAACCACGAGATGATGGTCGGGGACCTCGGGGCCGAGTACGGCGTCGTGAGTTGCTACAACTC
>JAJRYI010000493.1 GCA_024275815.1 Actinomycetes bacterium
CATCATCATGATGACCGGCCGAACCGATGCTGCCGATGTCGAGCGTGCGGACTCGGCCGGTGCCGACCGGTACCTGATGAAGCCGTTCCGTCCGGCTGAGCTTCGTCGGATCCTTCTCGACACGCTCCACGGTGTTCCTGCGCCGGTCCTCTAGGCGGGCCTCTGCCGTCGGGGTAGGATCGTGACGTAGCGGTGGTGCGGTCTTCACATGCCGATCCTCTCCATGCTTGCCGCTTTCGTCGTGGTGGTGCTCCCGTCACCGTGTCCGGGTCTGACGTTGCACGAACCGGCTCCTGTCGTGCGGCCCTTCGCTCCGACGGGCCGTTGGAGTGGCCACTTCGGCATCGACGTCTCGGTCGTGCCGGGATCCCCGGTGCGGTCCCTTGGAGCTGGAACGGTGTCGTTCTCCGGGTCGGTCGCGGGACGTCTGTCGGTTACGATCGACCACGGCGGCGGTGTCCGAACGTCCTACTCGTATCTCGCCTCGACACTCGTGACGAGTGGAAGCCGTATCGCGCAAGGTGCACCCGTCGGCTACGGCGGTGTTCACGGTGGCGTACAGGCTGTGCATCTGTCGCTGCGCGTCGGGGACACGTATGTGGACCCAGCGTTGCTCGGTAGGTGTAGCTTCGTCCCGCATCGAGGTCTGTGGCTCGGGTCTACGGGCTTGATGTATCCTGCGGTTCGTGAACGGAATCCTCGGAGGCACCTTCGACCCACCCCATTTCGGCCATCTCGCGATCGCTCACGCAGCGTACGAGCAACTCGGCCTCGACACGGTGTTGCTCATGGTGGCCGGTGAGCCTTGGCAGAAGGCTGACGATGCACCGACGAGCGCCGAACACAGGTTCGCGATGACGAGTATCGCTGCGTCTGAGGCCGACCACCTCGTTGCGGACGACAGAGAGATTCGACGCACCGGTCCCACCTACACGATCGATACGGTCGAATCGATGGAGGGGCCGCCTGTCCTCATTCTCGGCGCCGATGCCGCCGCCGGCATCCCGACATGGCATCGGGGGAGTGAGCTGATCGAGAAGGCGACCTTCGCCGTCGTCCCGAGACCGGGTATCGCCGCCGCAACGGTGGAGGATGCTCTCGGGGATCGGCTCAGGTGGTTGGACCTTCCCTTGATCGACCTGTCCTCGACGGCGATAAGGGAGCACGTTGCACGGGGTCACAGTGCCCGCTATCTCGTCCCCGAGGGCGTTTCGTCGTACATCGAGGTCAACGGTCTGTACAGAACTCCGGCGAGTTCGCCGGCAGCGGTCCCTATCATCGCTCACGATTAGTAGCCAACCGAAGGGTGCAACGCCCGAAGCGATCGACGCCGCGACCACCGCGGCCCGGGCGATCGCAGACAAGAAGGGCGAGGACATCGTCATCCTGGACCTCTCGGGACTTCTCGTCGTCACCGATGTGTTCCTGATAGCGAGCGGGACTTCGACGCGTCACGTCAAGAGCCTGATCGACGACGTCGAGGCAGCCCTGCGTGAGGAGGGCCGTCGCCCGATCCGGCGGGAGGGCGCCGAGTACGGTGAGTGGGTGCTCCTCGACTACGGCGACGTCGTGTTCCACATCTTCGATCGTGACACGAGGGCGTACTACGAACTCGAGCGCCTGTGGGCAGACGCACCACGGATCGAGTTCGCCTTCATGTCACCAACATCCGAGTCGGAGTAAACTCCCGGCTTCACCCGGGGCTGTAGCTCAGCCTGGCAGAGCACTTGACTGGCAGTCA
>JAJRYI010000494.1 GCA_024275815.1 Actinomycetes bacterium
CGGCCATCGGCCAAGCATCGCGCTCACCGAAAGCGAGCGCAGCGAAGACCGACAAGAGAGGCCGCCAGGCCGAACGAACCGAAAACGGCGAGCGAAGCGAGCCTACGCCTCTACCGAGTCGGACTCGTAGCGGGCAAGGGCCACGGAGAACATCAGGAACAGGACGAACGATCCAAGCGTCATCGCCAGAGCCGGGAGCCGGACCTGGATGGCGTTCAACCCTTCGAGGTCCACAGGCCGGATCCCGCGCGGTGCATAGACGACGAAGAGGATGCCGTTGATCGTCAACCATCCGAACGTTGCTGCACCGATGAGCAGGAACGCGAGGCGCTTCCCGACGTTTGTCCACAACAGCAACCATCCGGTACCGATGAACACGATGATCGACCCTGCAACGATCGCGAACCCGCGCATCGCGACCGAGAAGTCGTTGATCTCGCCGGTCTCTGGATCGACCTGGTCGAACACGAGGCCGATCGTGTCGACGACGAACTCGCGCACGATGGGGATCATCGCGAGGAGGGAAATCACGAACGCTACGAGGCCGAGCACCTCGAGCCTCGAGAGACCGTGCTCCTCCCTCGCAAAGCGGCGCTCGATCGGTTCGGGGTGGTTCATCACAGTGACCTCTCGTACTTGACGATGAGCTCGATGTCCGACGTCGAGAGGATCTGGCCGAAGCCCGGCATGCGGCCGGAACCGAGGCCGTTGATGCCGTACCTGACGCCGTTGTCGGTACCGGACATCACGAAAGTGACCTGATCCGCCATATTCGGGAACTGGAGTTCGGCACGTCCATCGACCAGCGACGGGCCCCACGCCCCGGAACCTGCCCCCTGTTCGAAGGGCTGGCCCGCTGAGTAGCCGCCGGTATGACATCGGGCACAGTAGGCGTTGAACAGTCCGGCGCCACGCTTGGCCTCATCTACGGTGACACCCATCGTCTCGGCAGCTGCGTCGAAATCGACCTCCCACAATCGGTCGGCGAGCGACGCTACGAGGAACTCCATCCCCGCGTCGAGACCTTCGAGGAACTGGTCCTCACGCTCTGCGGCGACACCGACGAGGAGCAGGTCGGCTTCGAGGTTTCCAAGCATGCGCTGGGCCATCTCGAGATCGGGTGCCGGGGCCTTCGTGTCGGGGTCGTCGTTCGAGAACGCAAGGAACTGGTCGAACCGTAGAGCGTAGGATTCGTTAGGCGCGGTTCCGTATGTGACGACACCTTCATCGTCGGGAGGAAGGCTGGTGATGACGACGAGGGTCTCTCTCGACGTCGCTGCGATACGGGTGAGTTCCTTTTCGGCCTCATCAGTCAACCCGTCCCGGTCCGAGTCCTGCCCCGGGCTTTCACAGAGGGCACCGACGAGGGCAGCCGACTCCTCGGTACAGGTGCCCGGCGCCTGGAACAGATCCTTGACGTCGTCGGGGAAGGTCCCGGTCACTGCCAGGCGACCCGCAGCGGCCTTGACCGCGTCGATGTCTGCCTGCTGGCGGTTGATGAGCGACTTCGCTTGAGCTTCGCCACCCTCGATCGCGTTGAGGGCTCGATCCACGGCACCCTCCGCCTTTGCGAAGGCCTCCTCCTGGGTGAGTTGTATGGACTTGAGATACTCGATGGTCCGGTCGATCTCTTGAACGGTCATTGCGCCGCCACCCTCGAGGCCGTTGGAGGGCATCGGTGTCCCGGCGCGCCCGAACGTGATCCAGAACTTCACCTCGTCCTCGGAGTAGCGGAAGAACACGTCGTCGAGCGACGGCACGGCCCACGTCACATCGACACCGGAACGAGCCTCGGTGAACGGTGCAGCTCCCCCGCCGGCGACCGGGCCGTGACACTGGGCACATGCGAACCCATCCACGCTGAAGAAGTCCTCGCCAGCGTGGACATCCTCCTCGGCGATGGATTCGGCGAACGCCTCCTGGCGCCCCGGTTCGTTGATGGCGTACCAGGGAAGCGCGATGGCGAGCAGGGCACTACCGAAGAGCGCTGCCCGCAGAACCCGGGTGAGCTTGCCGTTCTCGAGTTCGTCGTCTGAGGCCGGCAGCGACAGGTTCGGCGGTGAGGCCTCGTGTTGGGACGCTGCACTTCGTCTCGAGTTGACATACAGATAGGCCATCCACCCGAGCAGGAGAACGACCACCACGAGGAGGGCGATGGCACCAACACCCAGCCCGGCGGCGGCGGGGCCGGCGTCGGGCTGTTCGGCAGTCGCGACAATCAAAGGAATCGAGTTCACTGAGTCATCACCCCACGCAGAACGGGCCCTGGGGATAGGGCACCGTGAACTTCTTGGCTCTCGGCGTCTGTACGACCGTGCCCGTGTCGATCACGAGCTCCCCGGCACCGTTGATACTCACTGCGAAACGATCGAGGTTGCGTGGTGCAGGACCAGCCGAGTACTCACCGTGGGCGTTGTACTTGGACCCGTGACACGGGCACTCGAAACCCTGGGACGGAATGCACTCGGGAACACGACAGCCGAGGTGCACACACCTGTGCCACAGCGCCATGAGTCCAACCCCGTCGTCCTCGCCTCCGACGACGACGACGGGGCCCTCTGCGAACTGGGATTCGGAGAGGATGCTCATGTCGAATGGGACGATCCAGGCCTGTGCCGCCGGAATGGCCTTGGGGATGATCGTGCCCCCTTGCAGCACCTCTGCCTTGAGTGCTGACACACTCCCCGCCTTGATCGGTGTGCCGAACCCACCCTTGAGCTTCGGCCAGAAGAAGGCGAGTCCGGCGAGTGCGAACTGGAGCATGAACAATCCGAACACCGCCCCGATCGCGCGATTGAAGAACTTTCGTCGGGTGGTTCCATACTCGACGGCGGAGACCTCGGTTCTCGGTTCATCGGCCTTGAACTCGGCCGGTGCGTCGACGAGTACCACCGCTCCTGCGCTGTCGGCTCCGCCGACGATGCTTTCGGCAGACGCTTCGACTTTGCCCGCACGGCGCTGTCTGTCGAGCTTCTTGGCCTTGCGGTCGAGCTCACCAGCAGTTGCGGCACCGTCCGAATCGAGACGGCCCCGAGCGACGAGGACGATGCCGACGACTGCCGCGACTGCTGCGGCAACGAGGACGATGATGAATATCGTTGTTGGGTTCATGAGTGCCTCACTCGAGTATCGACAGTAGGTCGTCGAAGAAGATGCCGTCACTCCAGGGGAACGTGAAGTTGAACCCGGGGCCACGGAAGAAGGAGCCGAAGATCGTCAGCACCGCTGCGCCGACGAAGAAGACCGTGAAGATGGAGATCGCGAGCTTGCGGTTCGACGGTCGTACCGACGGGTTCCGATCTATGTACGGGATGAACGCCAACGCTGCGAGGCCGAATCCGGGGATGATCACGCCTGCGACCTGTGGGTCGAAGTAGGCGAGCAACTCCTGAAGGCCGAGGAAGTACCACGGAGCCTTCGACGGGTTCGGCTGCTTGTTGAAGTTCGCGAACTCGAGAAGTGGTGCATCGACGAACGCCGAAAGTAAGAAGAGGAAAGCCGACATGGCAAGGAGCGCAACGAACTCGATTGCGAGCAAGTGCGGCCAGACGTTGACCTTGTCTGCGGGCTCCTTCGTCGTGCCCTGGATCGCCCCGGCCTTGACGACCGTGAGGAGCCTTTGGGTGCGTACACCGGGAGGTGGACCAGATGGTGCCGGAGGTGTCGATGCAGTGGGTGCAGGGGCACCGGCAGCAGCGACAGGAGGGGAAGCAGGGCTGGCTGCCCCGGGCGTTGCAGCGACGGCGCTCCCGTCCTTGCGTGCCCTGGCGAACATGGAGCGCTCGAGGAGCTCACGCGGGACACCGTACTTGACGGCCTCGGCATCGAGATCGCGCTGAGACTCCGATCCTGCAGGGGTTGGAGCAGCAGGCACCGGTTCCGGGGTTGTGGCGGGTGCGGCGGGTGCCGGTTCGGGGGTTGTGGCGGGTGCGGCGGTGGGGTCGATGCCTGCCCATTCTGCGAGTACGGCTTCGAGTGGTTCGCCGGTCTTCTTGGCGCGTGCTTCAGCGGATCGTTGTGCGAGGGCTGCGGGCATCCCTTTGGCTTCTGCGACCTTGGCGAGGAGTTCGTC
>JAJRYI010000495.1 GCA_024275815.1 Actinomycetes bacterium
GCTCGCCAGGCCCCGAGGCCGAGTGTCACGAGAGAAACGATGCCGATGACGAAGAGGACCCGTAGGTAGCCGGGCCGGTCCGATCCGGTGGCCGCAAGCTCGGCGGCGATGACGTAGACACCACCGGCAAGGAGGAAGAGCACCACCGTGAGTCCAACGGCCAACCTGTCGACGGCGCGGTGGAGCCTCTTCGTCTCTGCCTCGAGGTGGTGTTGGCGGATGGCGAACTCGAGATCTCCAGTTTCGAGTCGTTGGAGGAGTCGGTCGGCTCGATGGGGGAGGCCTTCGAGGAGCCTGACCATGTCGACGGCCTCACGGCCAGCGCGTTGTCCGAGGCTCGTCGGCGACGCCCTCTCCCGGAGAAGCGCCTCGACCTGTGGTTCGAGAGCGTCGAAGAACAGGAACTTCGCGTCGACGAGGGTCGCCGTGCTCTCGAGCATGGCAAGGACCTTGAACATCAGGGCGAGGTCCGGCGGGAACTGCAGTTGATGGCGGTGGGCGATTCTCATCAGTTCCCCGACCATGTCGGCTGCTGCGAGATCGGCGAAGGACTTGTGTCCGACACGGTGGAACAGGTGGTCGAAGTCCCGTGCGACGCTCCTGCGCTGAGCCTCGGGTTCGGTGACACCGAGACCCCAGAGCGCGTCGATCATCCCCTCCGAGTCACCTGAGCTCATGGCGTACGCGAAGTCGAGGAAGTAGTTGCGCTGGCGTTCGGTGAGTGTGCCGACGATGCCGAAGTCGATGAGGCCGATCCTGAGGTCCTCCATGATGATGAGGTTGCCGGGGTGCGGGTCGGCGTGGAAGAAGCCCTCGCGGAAGATCTGCGTGAAGGCGATGCGTAGCGCCACTGATGCGAGGTGATCACGATCCTCAGGTGTCAGGCTGTCGTCGTGTGGGGCTCCGGCGAACTCGGTGCCCCGAACCTCGTCCATGACGAGTACCCGTGACGTTGAGTGTTCCCAGTAGATCTCCGGGATGAACACGTCGGGGTCCTCGCTGTGGATCGCCTTGAACCGTTCGGCGTTCTCGCCCTCATAGGTGTAGTCGAGTTCGTTGTTGAGGGTGAAGGCGAACTCGTCGAGGAAGCCGGCGATGTCGTAGGAGGTCTCTTCGGTGTCACTCGAGAGGAGCCGAGCCACACCACGTCGGAGGATCTCGAGGTCGAGTTCGATGATCCTGCGCACACCGGGGCGTTGGATCTTGACGACGACAGACTCGCCCGTGTGCAGTGTTGCCCGGTAGACCTGACCGATGGATGCGGATCCGATCGGCTCGGTGTCGAAGGTCGCGAACACCTCGTCTCGTGGCGTGGGGAGCTCGGCGTCGAGCACTTCGGCCATGGCGGAGAAGGGGAGGTGTGGCACGTTGCTCTGCAGGCGGGCGAGCTCTGATGCGTACTCGGGTCCGATGAGGTCGCCACGGGTGCTCAGGATCTGCGCCAGCTTGATGAACGTCGGACCGAGATCCTCGAACGCCATGCGGAGGTGCTCGGGCCCCGAGTACGGCTCGTCGCGTTTCGGGTGTTGCAAGAGGCCCCACTGGAACGGCAGCACCCAGCCGAGCTTCGCCTGGACGAGCGTCAACCCGATACCGTGCCGTGCCAGGGCACTGGCCATCTCACGTTCACGCTTCCAGCGTTCACGCCGGCTCCACGGCTCACTGCGTCGCTGCCATCTCGTGGTCAGGGAACGCATCAGTGGGTCTTCTCTCGGTCGGGCTCAATCATCGTAGCCAGAGCGCCCGGTTGCGCAGAGAAGCGTTGTTGTGCCGTGTGCTCGGTGCGGGTGCCCGGACTCGAACCGGGATGCCTTGCGGCACCAGGTCCTAAACCTGGCGCGTCTGCCAATTCCGCCACACCCGCGTGTGTCGTGTGCTTGATTCTGGCACACGATGCAGTCCAGAAACGTCGAGACCCCCGACGTGCGGGGGTCTCTGGTGGGTCGCCGGGGACTTGAACCCCGAACCTGTCGGTTAAGAGCCGAATGCTCTGCCAAATTGAGCTAGCGACCCGTCTGCGAGTCTACTGAGCAGACACGGTTATGTACCGAGGACCTCGCCGAGGTCATCGATCCACTGCATCAACCGGTGCCAGTGGTTCGATGCCTTGTCCACACGAACTCTGCAGACTCCGTGTGGAAGTCGTTTGCGTCTGTGGCCCGTACCGGGCTTCTTGACGTACGACTTCGTGAACCGTGAGTCGGGGAGGCCCAACTGTGCTCTCCAGTATCGCCGGGCTTCGTCCTCTCCATCGATGCTGTGGAGGTTGAGTGCAAGAGCGAACGCGGCGTTGTCGTCGAGGTGCTCTCGCACGAACGCGATGAACACCCGGAGCAGCCTGGGGTCGGTGTTTGGTGATACTGAGATCGTTTCGGGTCTTCGA
>JAJRYI010000007.1 GCA_024275815.1 Actinomycetes bacterium
AGCCCTCAGCCCTCAGCCCTCCGACTACGCGAAGGGGTTCTCCCGCCTGATGTCGGGGAGCGGCCGTTTGGTGGTCGTGTGGATCCGCAGGAGGGTGGATCCACGGCCACCGCGGCGGGCCTCAGCTTCCTCGAGGAGGCGCCTGAGGCGATCGACCTGGCTGCGTAGCCGTTTGTTGTCTGCCTGGAGCTCGAGGATCCGCTTGATCCCTTCGAGGTTCACGCCGGCGTTCGACAGCTCCTGGATGAGGAGCAGCCGTTCGAGATCGGCCTGGCTGTAGCGTCTCGTGCCGCCCGGTGTCCTGTAAGGGTCGACGAGACCCTTGCGTTCGTAGACGCGGAGGGTCTGTGGGTGCATCCCAACGATCTCGGCGGCTACAGAGATGATGTATACGGCGTCCGATGCTTTGGCCATGTCGTCACATCCCCAGATGGGCTCGTGGGTTCCAACCGTTTTCTGCGCGACGGAGAGCGTCGAGAGCCTCACGTTCTTCGTCCGAGATCGAGGTCGGGACAGCAATGTGCAGGGTGACGAGGAGGTCACCGGTGGCCTTGGCGGTCTCCACGCCCTTTCCGGAGAGCTTCATCGTCGTTCCTCCTTGTGTTCCTGCAGGGATCTTGATCTTGGACGATCCATCGAGTGTCGGGATCGAGATGACGGCTCCGAGGGCGGCTTCGGTGTACGTGATGGGAACGTCGATCGTGAGGTCACGTTTGCCCTTGCGTCCGAAGATGGGATGGGAGCCGACATGTACCTTGACGATGAGGTCCCCGGCGGGGCCACCGTTGACCCCGGGAGCACCCTTGCCTTTGACCCTCACCTTGGTGCCGTCTGCAACACCCTTGGGGATCTTGACCTTCACGCGTTTGCCGTTGACGGACAGCTCCTTGGTTGGTCCGACCAGAGCTTCGTGAAAGCTCAGCGTGATGGTACCCGACATGTCCGCGCCCTTTTGTGGGCGCGGGCGGCGTGCTCCTCCGAAGAGATCCTGGAAACCACTGAAGAGATCCTGAGGTGCCCCGCCTGGTGTGCCGCCACCGCCGCTGAAGAGATCCTCGACACGTACGTACTGTTGGGCACCGCCGGGTCCTCCGACGAAGTACCCCATCTCGCGGGCGTGGTCGTACTCCTTGCGGGTCTCGTCGTCCGAGAGCGTGTCGTAGGCTTCGTTGATCTCCTTGAACCGTGTCTCGGCTGCGGGGTCGTCAGGGTTGTTGTCGGGGTGGAACTTGCGCGCGAGCTTGCGGAACGCCTTCTTGATCTCATCCTGTGAGGCGTTCTTGTCTACGCCGAGTTCGGCGTAGTAGTCCTTCTCCAACCATTCCTTACGCATGTCCAACAGATACGAGAGCCGGACGGATCACCCGGCCACGCATCGTGTACCCCTTTCTGAGTTCCTGTTCGACGACCTGGTCTCCCTCACCGGGCGTCATCGATACCGCCTCGTGAAGAGCCGGGTCGAATGGTCGTCCCAACGCTTCGATCGGTTCGAAGCCCTCGCGAGCGAGCGCTTCGAGGAGTAGGTCCTTCGTGCTGGCGATGCCGTTGAGCATCTTCGTCTCGGCCTCCGTGGTCGCTTCGCTCGACATCGCCGCATCGAGGCTGTCGAGCACGGGAAGGAGCGACTCGATGACGCGTTGGCTTGCACGCCCGACGTTCTCTGCCTGATCCCGTTCGACGCGTTTGCGGTAGTTGTCGAACTCCGCTGCGACGCGCTGGAGGTTGGCGAGGATCTCACCGGTCTCCTGTCTTGCCTCAGACAGCTCGCGAAGGAGGAGTCTCTGTGCCTCGTCGGGATCGTCGGGCAACGTGATCCCGAGCATCTCTGCCGTTGGCTCCACATCGGGAACCTCGACGATCTCGGCCTCGACGTAGTCGTCTCCGAGAGGTTCCTCACCCTCGATGGGTGAGGAACTCTCGGCCTGTGTGTTGCGTGGGTCGGTCATGGTGTGTTGAGGGGATCGGGAGAGCAGATCATGCTCGCTCCCTACTCCTCATCCTCCTCGACGACCTCGGCTTCGACCACCTCATCGGTGTCACTCGAGGCCTCTGCCCCTTCGCTGCCCTCCGCAGCTGCCTCTGCCTGGGCTGCTTCGTACATCTTCTGACCGATGATCTGGGCACTCTCCATCAGCTCGCTGGTCGCGGACTTGAGGGCGTCGATCGATGCGTCCTCGTCCTCAAGCAGGGACTTGAGAGCGTCGAGCTTGCTCTGCACAGGGGACTTCTCATCCTCGGTGAGCTTGTCACCATGCTCGGCGAGTTGCTTCCCGACCGTGTGCACAGCGTGGTCGGCTGCGTTGCGGGCCTCGGCTGCTTCTCTGCGCTCGGCATCCTGGGCAGCATGCGCTTCGGCGTCCTTGATCATCTGATCGATGTCGGCCTGGTCGAGTGCAGTCCCTCCGGTGATCGTGACCTGTTGCGTCTTGCCCGTTCCGAGGTCCTTGGCCGAGACGGACACGATGCCGTTCGCGTCGATGTCGAAGGTCACCTCGATCTGAGGTACACCACGCGGCGCGGGTGGGATCCCGGTGAGCTTGAAGCGACCCAACGACATGTTGTCTGCTGCCATCGCTCGTTCGCCCTGCAGGACGTTGATCTCGACTTCCGGCTGGCCATCGGCTGCCGTTGTGAAGATCTCAGACCTGCGTGTCGGGATGGTCGTGTTGCGCTCGATCATCTTCGTGAACAGGTTGCCTTAAGTCTCGACCCCGAGCGTGAGGGGGGTGACGTCGAGCAGCAAGATGCCGGACACGTCGCCCGTGAGGACGCCTGCCTGGATCGCTGCGCCCAACGCGACGACCTCATCCGGGTTGACACCCTTGTGGGGCTGCTTGCCTGCGAGTTCCTCGACGAGCTTCTGCACGACGGGGATACGCGTCGAGCCACCGACGAGGATCACGTCGTAGATGTCGGACAGCGACACGCCGGCGTCCTTGATCGCACGTTCGAACGGTCCACGGGTCCGTTCGACGAGGTCGGCGGTCATCCGCTCGAACTCGGAACGTGTCAGCGTCTTGAGCAGGTGGATCGGCCCGTCCTGATTGGCCGTGATGAAGGGAAGGTTGATCTCTGTCTCCTGGACGGAGGAGAGTTCGATCTTCGCCTTCTCGGCGGCCTCCTTGAGGCGGGTCAACGCCATCGGGTCCTTCGAGAGGTCGATGCCGTTGTCGTTCTTGAAGCCCTCGACGAGCCAGTCGATGATCTTGTCGTCCCAGTCGTCACCGCCGAGGTTCGTGTCACCGGCAGTCGACTTCACCTCGAACACGCCTTCGCCGATCTCGAGGACCGACACGTCGAACGTGCCTCCACCGAGGTCGTAGACGAGGATGAGTTCGTCGCTCTTCTTATCGAGGCCGTACGCGAGCGACGCTGCGGTCGGCTCGTTCACGATTCGCTCTACCTCGAGTCCTGCGATCTGCCCGGCCTCTTTGGTGGCCTGGCGCTGGGCGTCGCCGAAGTACGCCGGAACGGTGATGACCGCCTTGGTGACGGACTCACCGAGATACGCCTCAGCATCCGCCTTGAGCTTCTGCAGAATGCGGGCGGAGATCTCCTGGGAGTTGTACTTCTTGCCATCGATGTCGACGGACCAGTCCGTCCCCATGTGGCGTTTCACCGAGCGGATCGTGCGCTCAGGGTTGGTGATGGCCTGGCGCTTTGCCTGGTCTCCGACGAGAACCTCGCCGTTCTTTGCGAAGGCGACGACGGACGGCGTCGTCCGGTGGCCTTCAGCGTTCGTGACGACCTTCGGCTCGCCGCCCTCGAGGACGGAGATGACCGAGTTCGTTGTTCCGAGGTCGATGCCGACCGCTCGTCCC
>JAJRYI010000496.1 GCA_024275815.1 Actinomycetes bacterium
CCCGGCCTCAAGAGCGAGCATCTTCCCGTATTCGACACGGCGAACAAGAACGGGAAGATCGGGAAACGGTACATCCACCACGCCGGGCACATCCGCATGATGGCTGCTGCGCAGCCGTTCATCTCTGGTGCGATCTCCAAGACCATCAACATGCCGAACGAGGCGACCATCGAGGACATCGAAGAGTCGTACCAGATGTCCTGGGAACTCGGCCTCAAGGCCATGGCCCTGTACCGGGACGGCTCGAAAGCATCCCAGCCGCTCTCTGCAACCTCAGATGAGGGCATCTCCGACGAGGAGCCCGACGAGGTCACCGCGGCCATCGAACGCGAGGTCGACGTCTTCTCAGGCTTGTTCAAGCCGGGGATGTCCCCGACCGAGGCGTACAAGAACGTGCCCCGTCCACGGTTCCTCCTCCCTGCCCGTCGCGCCGGATACACCCAGGAAGCACGCATCGGCGGACACAAGGTGTTCCTTCGCACGGGCGAGTACCCGGACGGAACGCTCGGCGAGGTCTTCCTCGATCTCGCGAAGGAGGGTGCGACGCTACGTGGCATCCTCGGATGCTTTGCGATCGCGGTGAGCAAGGGCCTGCAGTACGGTGTTCCGCTCGAGGAGTACGTCGATACGTTCACTTTCCAGACGTTCGAGCCGAGAGGCATGGTCGAAGGACACCCGAACATCAAGATGGCGAACTCGATCGTCGACTACGTGTTCCGCGCGCTCGGGGTCGAGTACCTCCATCGTGACGAGCTCGCCCAGGTCCCTCCGTTCCGTGACGACGACCTTCCCGAGCCACCGAAGGGCATCGCCGTCGACGCCGGACTCCAGCTCGACCTGACGGAAGCTTCGATGGAGCAGGACATCGAAGCCCAGATGTCCGCAGCGGCGTTCGTCGATGCACCGGCAACCAACGGCTCGCCAAACGGTGGTGCTTCGGCACCAGTACCGGCGGTGGCGGCCCACTCAGCGGCGGACGTCCAGACGGCCGCGGTTCAGGCGCTCCTCGCCGACAAGATGGGGGACGCGCCTCTCTGTGATACGTGTGGCCACATCACGGTCCGCAACGGCTCGTGCTACCGCTGCCTCAACTGCGGCGACTCAAAAGGCTGCAGCTGACCCCCCAAAACCGCATACCCAGGGTTCCAGACCGTGTATATGACGTTGGGAGCCCACAGAATGAAGAGAGGGAGCGTGTCTGCGCTCCCTCTCTCGCTGTGCTCGACGATCGCGTCTAGGGGTACGCGACGAAACCTTCGGTCCGCTGCATCTCACGGATGTAGGACAGTATCCGCGTGAAGTCGTCTCTCGACACGCTCGGAAGTGCAGGCATGTCACCGAACGCGAAGTGATGGGCCTTGACGCCGTTGATCACCGCCATGGCGAACGATCCGTCTCCGTGGTGCTCGGGGTTGTAGATCACCGACCGATGTGGTGGCCCCACTGCTGTTCCCAGGAGATCCGATCCGTGGCAGGCGGCGCACGTCGCCTTGTACAGGGCTTCCCCCTCGGCGACCAGTTGAGGATCCTGAACGGGAATGTCGAACTCGGTCTTTCCAGTCATCGGGTCACGGGGCAACTCGGACGTTCCCGCATCTCCCCCGTCGCCGCCACTACCGAAGACGATGAACACCACGGCGACAACCGCCACTGCAACTCCGAGGGGAACGAGATACTTCTTCATACGCGTGGCCTCATGGTCAAACGCGGTCCTTTCGGTGCGGCTATATCTCGGGGTAGATCTGAGTGCGGGTCGTTGGGTTCCCCACCCGGGGTGGGGTGAGATGCCGGTATGCTACCGTCCCCAGCTCGATCACCTCACCGACGGGAGCACCATGTCGACCACAACGGATTCCCCGATGAGTATCAACGTGCATAGTTGCTCCTGCTGTCGCCTCTGCAACCTCGACGACAGTTCCCCTCACGATCACGACGACCACTCGATGCCGGATCGCGGTGTCGGCAGCGAGCACGCAGGCCACGCGATGTCTGGCACCGGCACCGCGACGATGGCCGGCCACGATATGGCCGACAAGCACGCAGGGCACAAGGGCCACGGTGCCGGCGACAAACACGCAGACCATGGGCCCGACCACAACGGCCACGAAACGATGTTCCGCAAACGGTTCTTCATCGCGACCGCACTCAGCGTGCCCGTCCTGTTCTGGAGCCAGACGATCCAGGGGTGGTTCAACTACTCGGCCCCGACGTTCCCCGGTTCCGATTTGATCGTCCCGGTCGTCGCCACCTTCATCTTCATCTACGGCGGATTCCCCTTCCTGTCCATGGCAACGTTCGAGTTGAGGAAACATAAACCGGCGATGATGACACTCATCTCCCTGGCGATCACCGTGGCGTACGGGTTCTCGATGCTCACGGTCTTCCTACCGAGCATCGGGGAGGACTTCTTCTGGGAACTCGTCACGCTCATCGACATCATGCTCTTCGGCCACTGGATGGAGATGAAGAGCGTCCGGCAAGCCTCAGGCGCACTTGGGGCCCTTGCCAAGCTCATGCCGGACACCGCAGATGTCGAAGCGCCGAACGGTACGGTCACCACCATCCCGGCGAGCGAGCTGGACCAGGGCCAGACGATCCTCATCCGTCCGGGTGCAAGCGTGCCCGCCGACGGCATCATCATCGACGGTGAGTCCGACTTCGATGAAGCGCTCATCACCGGAGAGTCACGCCCCGTGAAGAAAGGCATCGATGCCACGGTGATCGCCGGTACGGTGAACAGTGGTTCGGGTGCGGTTCGGGCGAAGGTCACGGCCACCGGTGACGACACGGCCCTGTCCGGGATC
>JAJRYI010000497.1 GCA_024275815.1 Actinomycetes bacterium
ACGGTGATCATCGTGAGCCACGATGCTGAGTTCATCTCACAGCTCCACCCGACTCGAGCGATCGTTCTTCCCGAAGGCGACGCCGACTACTTCGACGACTCGATGCTCGAACTCGTGAGCCTGGCGTAGCGGTGGTACTTGGTGCTCAGGTGAGTGGCTCTGTGCGGGTTTCGATCATGATGGCGCCGTCGTCGATCGTGGCTTCGAGGACCCAGACGTTGAGGCTGGAGCTGAACTGGATCGTGAGTGACGTGTCGGTGACCGCCCGGGTCTGAGCCACGTACCCCGCAGACGGTGTCGCCCACAACAGGATGAGTCTCCCCTCCGAGATGACGAACGAAGCGAGGCCTCCTTCGACCGATGCGATCTCGACGACTGCAGGAACGTTGGGGCCTACCGGGTCGGCGACCCTGCTTTCCGGGTCCTCTGCGGTACTCCCCCCGGTGCCGACGGACTCATCAGAGTCGGCCGCATCAACGGCGCTCCCTTCGGTGGTCTCACCTGTGGTTGGTTCGAGGCCACCGGAGGCATGGGGCTCGACAATGTCTGGTGAGACCGCCTGCACGACAGGGAGCGCAGCAACCTCAGCCGCCGTCAGCGGTCGGAGTGGTCGGTCGAGGACCTGGCCACCTGCCACCGCAACGGCACCAGAGGCCACCAAGACCGAGCCAACGGCTGCTGCTATCCAGCCGACGACCAGGAGGAGTCTCTGCCGCATTGAGGACATCATGGAGCCTTTGTGGTTGTGACGTTTCCAACAGCATGTTAAGGAGTTGCTAAGGCGGGTGCCATCTGCTTGATTGGCACCATGGCATCGGTAGTGATCATCGAGGACGACCAGCGGATCCGTGAGCTCATGGCTCGTGTGCTCGCCGACAAAGGGTACGAGGTGTCGGGAGCGGCGACGGCGCTCGATGGGCTGCAACGAATCGTGGGATTGTCCCCCGACGTCGTCGTGCTCGACATGGGGCTTCCCGACCTCGATGGTGCTGAGCTCCTCAAGATGATCCGTGCCGTCACGGACGTTCCGGTGATCGTTGCAACGGCCCGCAGCGAGGATCGTGACGTGATCAGAACGCTGAACGCCGGCGCCGACGACTACCTCGTCAAGCCGTTCTCGGTGGAGCAGCTCGAGGCGCGTCTCCGAGCCGTCCTTCGCCGTTCCACAGCCGAGGCATCCACGACGGCGATCGTCGTGGGTGATCTCCGCGTCGATCCCGGATCCCGGGTAGCGTCGCTCAACGATGCGACGCTCCAGTTGAGCCCCAAGGAGTTCGACCTGCTCGTGTATCTGGCCGAGCGTGCCGGTGTCGTCGTCTCCAAGAAGCAACTGATGGCCGAGGTGTGGCGACAACCGTACGGCGGTTCGGAGAAGACCGTCGACGTGCACATATCGTGGCTTCGCAAGAAGCTCGGCGAGTCCGCAGCCGAGCCCGGCTACATCGAGACGGTGTTCGGTGTGGGCATCAAGCTCGTCGATCCAACGTGAGGAAGCGGCTCGCCCTCCTGAGCCTTGCGATCGCCTCGCTCGTCGTCGTTGCGTTCCTGGTGCCGGTAGCTGTGCTCATCCGTAACCAGGCACAGACGCGTGCCCTGTCTGGGGCAGAGCGCGACGCTCAGTCCGTGGCTGCGGCGCTGGCCGTGTCGGGGGGGACCGGCCCCTCGGGGGAGATCACTCCCGCCCTCGCTCACACCGTGCTCGCTGCCTTCGGGAACCCCGAAGGGTTGAGCATCATCTTCTCAGAGACCGAGATCGTCGGGGCGGACGTTCAATGGTCGGCCAACATCGAACAGGCACAGCGTCCGGCCGCCTTCACCGCCAAGGCCGAGGGCGGAGCCGAAGTGCTCGTCGGGGTGCTCCTTCCCGACACACCCGGCGGCGACGAGTCGATAGTCGTCCGTGCATTCGTTGCAGACGCCGAGCTCACCGCGGGAGTTCCCCTCGCATGGGCGATGCTGGTCGGTCTTGGAGTGTTCCTCGTCGGTGTCGCGATGTTCGCAGCCGACCGTCTCGGGCGATCGATCGTGCGTCCGGTCACCGAGCTGTCCGAGGCTGCCCACCGGCTCGGTGAAGGCGACCTCGAGGTTCGTGTCGTGCCCGATGGGCCCGACGAGCTCGCCGAAGTCGGTGAAGCCTTCAACAAGCTCGCCGGGAGGCTCGACTCCCTCCTCGTTGCAGAACGTGAGTCCGTGGCCGATCTGTCGCACCGCCTCAGGACACCACTCACCGCGCTGCGCCTGCAGGCAGAGATGCTCTCCG
>JAJRYI010000498.1 GCA_024275815.1 Actinomycetes bacterium
GACCCGACCCAGCGGCAGTCCCCGAACGACAATCTATCCTCTGGCCTCAGGAGGTTTCATGGACTTCGATTTCACCGATGAACACAACGCCCTTCGCGCCATGGTGCGCGAGTTCGCTCAGGACCGCATTGCACCCAACGCCGTGCAGTGGGACGCCGACCACCACTTCCCTTCCGACGTCGTGCGGGAGATGGGCGACCTCGGCCTGTTCGGCATCACCGCCGATGAGGAGTGGGGCGGTGCCGGGGCAGACTTCACGAGTCTGTGCATCGCGATCGAGGAACTCGCACGAGTCGACCAGTCGATGGCGATCACCCTCGAAGCAGGTGTCGGACTCGGGATCAACCCGATCCACGAGTTCGGTTCCCCCGAGCAGAAGGAACGTTGGCTACCCGATCTCGTCGCCGGCAGGGCCCTTGCAGGGTTCGGCCTGACCGAACCCGATGCGGGCTCAGACGCTGGCGCCACTGCCACGAAGGCGGAGCTCGATGGCGACGAGTGGGTCATCAACGGTTCGAAGGCCTTCATCACCAACTCGGGCACCGACACGACATCGGTCGTCACGATCACCGCTCGTACCGGGCCGACCGAGATCTCGGCCATCATCGTGCCTCTCGGAACCGAAGGGTTCACCGTCGAACCTGCCTACCGCAAGATGGGGTGGCACGCCTCCGACACTCACGGGTTGACGTTCATCGACTGCAGGGTTCCCGAAGAGAACCTTCTCGGGGAACGTGGCCGTGGCTTCCACCAGTTCCTCTCGACACTCGACGACGGTCGCATCGCGATCGCAGCCATGGCCGTAGGTGTCCTGCAAGCCTGCCTCGACGAGTCGCTCGCCTACGCCAAGGAGCGCACGAGCTTCGGCAAACCGATCGGTTCGTACCAGGCCGTGGCGTTCAAGATCGCCGACATGGAAGTGATGACCGAGGCGGCACGCCTGCTCACGTACAAGGCTGCGTGGCTGAAGGATCATGGCAGGCCGTTCAAGCAGGAAGCGACGATAGCCAAACTCTACGCAACCGAGGCAGCCGTCTCTGCAACACGGGACGCAACCCAGGTGTTCGGCGGTGCAGGGTTCATCGACGAGACGTTAGTTGCACGGCACTACCGCGACGCCAAGATCCTCGAGATCGGTGAAGGGACGTCAGAGGTCCAGCGCCTCGTCATCAGCAGGGGGCTGGGACTACCGATCCGCTGATCTGCACCGATTCGAGGGCGCGGGCTTCGACTTCT
Organism: Actinomycetes bacterium; assembly: GCA_024275815.1. Taxonomy (GTDB): domain Bacteria; phylum Actinomycetota; class Acidimicrobiia; order Spongiisociales; family UBA5794; genus JAMBLL01. Next base: position 1,237 of record JAJRYI010000498.1, read on the forward strand.
TCGCGGTCGACGACGAGACCGGTCCCTGCCCCGTCGGGGATCGTGACGAATCCTTGTTCGTATCGCGACGTGACGATGTCCGACGCAAGAAACCAGTCTGCCGGGGCAACGTCGGGCAGATAGGCGTCGTGTGCTGCTGCGAGCAAGTCCGTGTACACCCGGCCGATCCCGGACTCGAGCAAGCCCGAGACGCGCCATCGCTTACCCGCCTCACGCGCCAGCTGTGCCAATGCGATCGATGCCTGCCAGCCAAGCCTTCCGGGCTTGATCACGATGCCGTCGACATCGGAATCGTTGAGGAGCGCCACACCGTCCCCGACAGACCGCACCGACTCGTCGGCGAACACCGCATATCCCATTCCTCGCAACGACCCGACCTCACGTCGATTGAGATGGGCGAACGGCTGCTCCAGATAGGACATCTCGAGATCTTGGAGCGCGGCGAGTTCCATCCATGACGAGGCGTCGAACGATCCATTCGCGTCCACACCGATCGTGAGCTCCGGGAATCTCGCTCGGATCCGACGAACGTGGTCGAGCCGTCCAGGGGCGATCTTGATCTTCACCCGCCCGATACCACTCGCAACTGCATCCGCAACCTGGTCGACGGCGTCGTCACCGATGCCGACCACGACGGATGCCGGTACCCGCTGTGTAGAGGCTCCCAGTTCATCGACGAGACGCTCACCACGCGATCGTGCGATGGAGTCACATACCGCCTCATCGACGGCAGCAGCGAGACACGGAGTCATGCCACCGTTACGAGCAGCCATCATGACCGCTTCGAACGGTTCGTCCTGACCGGGGAAGGGAGCAGCCTCACCCCAACCGGTGACGCCCTCCTGGGTGATCGCAACGATGCCGACCATGCGACGTGTCACTTCACCGGTCGCCGTCACGAACGGTGTCCGCAGGGGAAGCTCGAGTTGATACAGCGTTGCGTCGACCTTCGAGTGCTTCACAGGCGCGACCCTAGCGAGTTTCGCCAGGTGCCACCGAACGGTTGAGGAACTACGGGCCTTCGACGACGGGGCGCCACATCTCGGCAGCCTGGGGAGCGATCTCAGAGACCGCAACGATGTCTCCAGTGAGGCCCGACTCTGCTAACCACGCGAGTGCATCCTCTTCGCTCATGAAGAAGTTGATGGTCGGGCACCAGTTGTCGACGACGCCACGTCCGTCGTACCCCTCTGCGATGAACAGGACCGCATCCGTATCCGGCACGCCGGCGACGAAGGTGATGCGGATCGGTGTCGCATCAGACGGACCGGCAGATTGGACCGATCCGTCGGCCTTCAAGGCTCCGAAGATACCGACGGCGTCGAGGGCACACCACGTCCAGCGGGTCACACCGCCGATATGGATCTCGTGACGGGTCGGTTCGATCGAGAGGCCTGCAATGGCGAGCAGTCGCCCGTCTTCGTCGAGTCGGACCCGACCGCGTACGTCCTCGCGATCGAGCATTCCTTGGAGCACGTCGGTGCCTATCCCCGCCGTGTCGGCCCATACCCCCTGTGGGACGGGACCGTCGTGTTCGAGA